>NZ_JBISAI010000013.1:240605-268398 GCF_044391605.1 Kitasatospora sp. NPDC018619 | reverse complement strand
CCCCGTCATCACCCTCGACGCCCGCCGACGCGACAGCGCCAAGAGCGCCCTCATCACCCTCGTCGAACACGCCCTCCTCGCCCGGCTCCGCTGAGTGCGCAGCCCGTGCCGGGCCGAAGGGCCGCAGCGGCCCGGTGGCGAACGTGCGCGTGACCGTGGCCCGCGGGACCCCTGACCGGGCTCCGCGGGCCGTCGGCGTGCCGGGGCACCGTCAGTCGGTCGGCTCCAGGCCGGCCCGGATCAGGCCGTAGGTGTACGCGTCCTCCAGCGCCAGCCAGGAGGCGGCGACCACGTTGTCGGCGACGCCCACCGTCGACCAGGTGACGGTGCCGTCGGTGGACTCGATCAGCACCCGGGTCTTGGAGCCGGTGCCGTGCTGGCCCTCCAGGATGCGGACCTTGTAGTCCACCAGCTCGAAGGTGGCCAGCGGCGGGTAGATGCCCTCCAGGGCCGCCCGCAGCGCCTGGTCCAGCGCGTTGACCGGGCCGTTGCCCTCGCCGGTGGCGATCCGGCGCTCGCCCTTGGCCCACAGCTTGACGGTCGCCTCGTTGCCCGTGAAGCCCTTCGGGCCCTGCTCGCTGATGGTCCGCCAGGACTCCAGGGCGTAGAAGCGGTCCCGGGTGCCGCGCACCTCGTCGCGCAGCAGCAGCTCGAAGGAGGCGTCGGCGGACTCGTAGGTGTAGCCGAGGTTCTCCTGCTCCTTCACCTTCGCCACCACCCGGCCGGCCAGGTCCCGGTCGCTGGAGAGGTCGTAGCCGAGCTCCTTGCCCTTGAGCTCGACGGAGGCGCGGCCGGCCATGTCGGAGACCAGCATCCGCATGGTGTTGCCGACCCGCTCGGGGTCGATGTGCTGGTACAGGTCCGGGTCGACCTTGATCGCGGAGGCGTGCAGGCCCGCCTTGTGGGCGAAGGCCGAGAACCCGACGTACGGCTGGTGGGTGGACGGGGTCAGGTTGACCAGCTCGGCAATCGCGTGCGAGATCCTGGTCATCTCGGCCAGCCGGCCCGCGGGCAGCACCCGGCGGTCGTACTTGGTCTCCAGCGCGCCGACCACCGGGAACAGGTTGGCGTTGCCGACCCGCTCGCCGTAGCCGTTGGCGGTGCACTGCACGTGGGTCGCGCCGGCGTCCACCGCGGCCAGGGTGTTGGCCACCGCGCAGCCGGTGTCGTCCTGGGCGTGGATGCCGAGCCGGGCGCCCGTCCTGGCGAGCACCTCGGCGACGGTCTCCCGCACACCGGCCGGCAGCATCCCGCCGTTGGTGTCGCAGAGCACCACCACGTCCGCGCCGGCCTCGTGGGCGGTGCGGACCACGGACACGGCGTACTCGGGGTTCGCCCGGTAGCCGTCGAAGAAGTGCTCGCAGTCGATGAACACCCGCCGGCCCCGGGAGCGCAGGAACTCGACGCTGTCCCGGACCATCTCCAGGTTCTCGTCCAGGGTGGTGCGCAGCGCGAGCTCCACGTGCCGGTCGTGGGCCTTGGCCACCAGGGTGACCACCGGGGCGCCGGAGGCGACCAGCGCGGCCAGCTGGGGGTCCTCCGCAGCCTTGCCGCCGGCCCGGCGGGTGGCGCCGAAGGCGACCAGCCGGGCGTGCCGCAGCTCCAGCTCGGCGGCGGCGCGGGCGAAGAACTCGGTGTCGCGCGGGTTGGCGCCGGGCCAGCCGCCCTCGATGAAGCCGACCCCGAAGTCGTCCAGGTGCCGGGCGATGGCCAGCTTGTCCGCCACCGTCAGGTTGATGCCCTCCCGCTGCGCGCCGTCGCGCAGGGTGGTGTCGAACACGTGGAAACTGTCGTCGGTTCGGGTGACCTCGGTCATGACCCCTGGTGCTCCGTTTCGGGGAGGTTGGGTACTGCTCTGCCGGACTTTCCGTCCCGGCTCCACTGTCCATGGTCCCGCGCGCGCCCCGGTGTCCCCGGGCCCCTTGTGGGGGCCCTCGGCCGGTCCGGGAAACAAAAAGACCCCTCGCGGGTGCGAGAGGTCTGCGCGCGGGTCTGGACGCTCGTGGTCGCTCCGCATCGGGTCGAGCGGAAGCGGTCACTGCGGACCGGCGCGCCTGCTGCCAATAATCAGCGAAAGCGAGGACACGCTCGCAGTCTGGCACAGCCCTCCGGGATCCGGCCCGCCCGTCTCGCGATGCGGAACGGGCGGGCCGGAGCCGGGCGCGGCCGGGGGGGCGCCGGGTCAGACGATCCGGTGCAGCCAGTGGTGGGTGTCCGCGGTCCGGCCGCCCTGGATCGACAGCAGCGCCTCGCGCAGCTCCATGGTGACCGGGCCGGGCTCGCCGGTGCCGACGGTCCAGTCCGCGGCGGCGGACTTCACCGAGCCGACCGGGGTGATGACGGCGGCGGTGCCGCAGGCGAAGACCTCGGTCAGGGTGCCGTCGGCGTTGGCCTGCTGCCACTCGTCGGTGGAGATCCGGCGCTCCTCGACGGCGTAGCCGAGGTCGGCGGCCAGCCGGAGCAGCGAGTCGCGGGTGATGCCGGGCAGCAGGGCGCCGGACAGCTCCGGGGTGACGATCTTCGCGTCCCGGCCCTCGCCGAAGACGAAGTACAGGTTCATGCCGCCCATCTCCTCGACCCACCGGTGCTCGGCGGCGTCGAGCCAGACCACCTGGTCGCAGCCCTTCTCGGCGGCCTCGGCCTGGGCGACCAGCGAGGCGGCGTAGTTGCCCGCGCACTTGGCGGCGCCGGTGCCGCCGGGGGCGGCCCGGACGTACTCCTTGGACAGCCAGACCGAGACCGGCTTGATGCCGCCCTGGAAGTAGGCGCCGGCCGGCGAGGCGATGATCATGAAGAGGTAGGAGGAGGCCGGGCGGACGCCCAGGCCGACCTCGGTGGCGAACATGAACGGGCGCAGGTAGAGGCTCTGCTCCGGCTCGTTCGGCACCCAGTCCCGCTCCTGGCGCACCAGCAGCTCGACGGCCTCGACGAAGGTCTCCACCGGCAGCTCCGGCATCGCCAGGCGGCGGGCCGAGGCCTGGAAGCGGGCGGCGTTGGCCTCCGGGCGGAAGGTCGCGATGGAGCCGTCGGCCTGGCGGTAGGCCTTCAGGCCCTCGAAGATCGCCTGGCCGTAGTGGAGGGTCATGTTCGCCGGGTCGATCTCCAGCGGCGCGTACGGCACCAGCTGGGCGTCGTGCCAGCCGACGCCCTCGGTCCAGCGGATGGTGACCATGTGGTCGGTGAAGACCCGGCCGAAGCCGGGGTTGGCCAGCCGGGCCTCGCGCTCCGCTGCGGGCAGCGGGTGGGCGGAGGGCTTGAGGTCGAACGTGATGGGCGCCTGGGTGGCCGTGCTCATGGCTGTTTCCTTCACCGTGGGGTTGGTCCGGGCCGCCACCGCCGCAGATACGTTTCGGCGAAGGATTTCACCGGTTCGGACGCACAACGGCACGGCCCACTGTCGATACTCGCATCCAGAGGGCCGTGCCGAACAGCTGCCCGACCCTTTTCCGGGGCCGCGAGCTGCGGTGCTGCGGTCCGGCCTCAGCCGGCTACTCGGGTGGCGAGCGCGTCGCCGACCTGGGAGGTGCTGCGGGCGCCGGAGCGCTCCGCCAGGTCCGCCGCGACGGCGGCCTCGATCCGGGCGGCCTCGGCGTCGAAGCCGAGGTGCGCCAGCAGCATCGCGACCGACAGCACCGTGGCGGTCGGGTCGGCCTTGCCCTGGCCGGCGATGTCCGGCGCCGAGCCGTGCACCGGCTCGAACATGGACGGGAACTCGCCGCCCGGGTTGATGTTGCCGCTCGCGGCCAGGCCGATCCCGCCGGTGACGGCGGCGGCCAGGTCGGTCAGGATGTCGCCGAACAGGTTGTCGGTGACGATGACGTCGAACCGCTCCGGCTGGGTGACGAAGAAGATGGTCGCCGCGTCGACGTGCAGGTAGTCGGTGGTGACCTCGGGGAACTCCCGGCCGACCTCGGCGAAGATCCGCGTCCACAGGTGCCCGGCGTGCACCAGCACGTTGTTCTTGTGCACCAGGGTGAGCTTCTTGCGCGGCCGCGCCTGCGCCCGGCGGTAGGCGTCCCGCACCACGCGCTCGATGCCGTACGCGGTGTTCAGGCTGACCTCGGTGGCCACCTCCTGCGGCGTCCCGGTGCGCAGCGAGCCGCCGTTGCCGACGTACGGGCCCTCGGTGCCCTCGCGGACGACCACGAAGTCGATCTCCGGCTGGCCGGCCAGCGGGGAGTCCACCCCGGGGAAGAGCCGGCCCGGCCGCAGGTTGATGTGGTGGTCGAAGGCGAACCGCAGCTTGAGCAGCAGCCCCCGCTCCAGCACGCCCGACGGCACGCTCGGGTCGCCGATGGCGCCCAGCAGGATCGCGTCGTGCGACTTCAGCTGCGCCAGCACGTCGTCCGGGAGCGTCTCCCCGGTCCGGTGGTAGCGCCGGGCGCCGAGGTCGTACTCCGTGGTCTCCAGCTTCACGTCGGCGGGAAGCGCGGCACCCAGGACCTTGAGGCCTTCGGCCACCACTTCCTGGCCGATGCCGTCACCGGGGACAACTGCGAGACGAATGGTCCGAGACATGCTCGGACCCTACTCCGGCGTCCCATCCACTGACACCTGGCGTCCACGATGCGGACGGGACACCGTTGGCGCCGTACCTCCCTGCCCGGAAGCGCGGCTGACGGGGCGCAAGGACTGCCGAAGAGCTGCTCCTCGGCCCGGCCGGCATCGCGGGGTCGATGTCGCCCTCCAGGTTGTCACCGCGGCAGTCGCGGCCCCGGCACGGCCACCACTTCACTCCTTCGGGGGGCGCGGGTGACGCGGCGGGCGCCAGGGGCGTGCTTAGGGTGGCGGGATCCGGGCGGAGTGCGGGGAACGGGGTGCGGATGGGCGAGCGGCGGCGGGAGCTGCTGGTCTGCGGGGGTGCGGCGGGGCTGGCCGTGGCCGGGTACGGCCTGGCGGCGGCGGTGCGCGGGCGGTGGCCGGCCGGGGCGGAGGCGGTCGCCGTGCCGTACCACGCCCACCTGTGGGACCTGCTGCACGGGCAGGCCGCCGGGGACCTGTTGGTCGACTGGAACAGCGGCTACGGCGCGCCGTTCCTGGCGGACTTCTTCGCCTACCTGATGAACCCCTTCTCCTGGCCCACCGCCCTACTGCCCCGTGACCAGGGCCGGCTCGCCGTCCTCCTGGTCACCCTGGCCACCATCGGCCTGGGCACCGCCCTGATGGCGCGGCTGCTCGGCCGCCTCCACCCCGGCCCGCGCCCGCTGCGGGCCTTCGCCGCCGTCGGGTACGGGCTGTGCGCCTGGGTGCTGGACGTCGGCGGAGCCGCCCCGATGTGGCTCTGGGGCCTGGTCTCGCTGCCGCTGCTCGGCCTGGCCGCGGACTGGTGCCTGCGCGAGCGGCACTGGGTGGCCGGCGCGCTGTGCGTCGCGCTCGCCTGGGCGGGCAACCTGTACACCGCCGCCCTGGCCACCCTGGCGGCCGGGCTGCTGTTCGCCGTCCGGCTGTCCGCCGCCCCGCTCCCGCTGCGCCACCGGGTGCGCGCCACCGGCCGGGCCGTCACCGCGGCCACCGCCGGGGTGCTGCTGGCCTCCCCCGTGCTGTTCGTCGCCGTCCGGGCCGCCCGCCGGGCCCAGCCGGAGTCCCCGGTCGAGCCGCTCGGCCCGTCCGACCTCGGCGCCCACCTCGGCCGGCTGCTGCCCGCCACCCACGGCGGGCAGCGGCTGCCGGACGTGGCGATCGGCGTCTTCGGCCTTCTGGTGGTGTGCGGGCTGCCGTTCAACCGGCGGGTGCGGGCGCGGGAGCGCGCCGTGTGGTGCACGGCGCTGGTGCTGGTCGCGGCCGGCTTCCTGTGGACCCCGACCGTCCTGGTCTGGCACGGCCTGGCGATCCCGGCCGGCGGGCCGTACCGCGTCGCGTTCGTCCTCAGCGGGCTGCTGGTGCTGGCGGGCTGGGTCTCGCTGGCGCACCGCCCGGACCTGCTCACCGTGCTGGGCGGGGCCGCCGTGGTGGCGGTGGTCGCCGGCCTGGCGGCGGGCCGGCCCGCGGTGCGCCCGGCCACCTGGGTGCTGCTCGGCGCCGGCGGCGCCGTCCTGTCGGCCGCGCTGTGGCTGCTGGAGCGCCGGCCCGCCGACCGGCGGACGAACGCCCTCGCCACCTGGGTGATCGGCGGGGCGGTGCTGGGCAACGCCGTCTGGTCGGGGTACGCGGCGCTCGGCGCGGCCCCCTCGGCCGGCCCCTCCCCGGCGGCCGTCCGGGCCGGGCACGCGGCGCTGCGCGCGGCGGAGCACTGGCCGAACGGCCGCGCCGACCCCGGCCCGCACGCCTTCGGCCCCAACGACCCGCTGCTGCTGAACGGCCAGGGCGGCGGCTGGTTCAGCGCCTACCTGCCGACCGTCACCGCCCTGCTGCTGCACGACCTCGGCGCGGGCTGGACGGCCGGCGGACGGCAGACCGGGAGCGTCACCGACCCGGTCGGGCAGGCCCTGTTCGGCGTGCGCACCCACCTGGACGACGGGCCGCCCCCGTACGGCTTCGCCCCCGTCCGGGCGGCCGCCGCGGCGCCGCTGGTCACCGTGCTGCCCCCGGGGGCCCGCACGGAGACCTCCTCGGTCTGGGCCCGGCAGGAGTCGCTGCTCGGCAGCCAGGTGTACGACGCGCCGCTGCCCGTCCCGGCGGGCGGGCCGGCGCCCGCGCTGCACGGCACCAGCGGCTGGTCGGTGCCGGCCGGCGGCGGGGGCACCGTGTTCACGGCCGCCTGCACGCCGGGCGCCACGGCCTACTTCCACGGGGTCTGGTACCGGGGCACGGTCAGCGGCCTCGGCACCGAGTACCGCAGCGACGGCGAGCAGCCCACCACGGCCGTGCCGATCCACCGGCTGGGGACCGTCCCCGCGGACGGGGTGGTCCGGGTGACGCTGCGCTCGGAGGTGGTGAGCCAGGTGCCCGCCCGGCCGATCGGCTGCCTGCGGGCCGGCGCCCTGGAGGCCGCCGTCGCCCGGCTCGCCGCCACCGGCGCCACCCGGGTCGAGGCCGGCGGGCACACCCTGGCCGCGGACCTCCCGGCCGGCTCGACCGGCACCGCGCTGGTCTCCGTGCCGGCCACCGAGGGCTGGACCTGCGCGGTGGACGGCGGCCGCCGCGCCGAGCCCGTCCCGGTGCTCGGCATGATCGGTGTCCCGCTGGGCGGCGGCGCCTCCCGGATCGCCTGCGCCTTCCGCCCGCCCGGTCTGACCGAGGGCCTCACCGTCGCCTCCGCCACCGCCGCCGCGCTCGTCCTGGTGGCCCTCTTCGCCCGGTTCTCGCGCCGCCCCGCCCGCCCGCCGCGGCGCGAGCGCCGCCGGGCGGCGCGGGACGCCCGGGACGCGTGAGGGGGGCGGCCCCCGGTCCCGGCGGGCCGCCCCCGCGCATGCTCCGCCGGTCAGGGCAGGTCGAGCACCTCCCCCCGCCGCCCGTCCGGGTTGCGGTGGTACAGCAGCAGGAGCCGCGAGGCGTCCCCCGGGGCCCGCCGCACCGCGAGGACGGTGCCCGGGCCCGCCGGGGCCAGCACCGCGCCGGGGCCGGTGGGGCCGGCCCGCACGGTGAGCGCCGGCCGCAGGACGTCCAGCGGGACGGTCGGCCTGGTGCCGTCCATCCCCAGGGTGGCGAGGGCCTCGGCCGCGTCCGGCGTGCCGCCGCCGGCGAAGCCCGTCCACACCCCGTAGCGGACGGTGCTGTGCCCGGGCGCGACGCCGGGCAGGGCGTCCAGCCGGACGGGCAGCACCAGGACGTCGCTGTCCAGCAGCCCGGTGTCGGTGTCGCCCCAGTGGGCGTCGAGCGGCTGGACGTCCAGTTCGGCCCCGGTGCGGGCGTCCAGGGCGCGGGAGACCAGGACGTCGCTGCCGCGCAGCCGGTCGGCCTTGAGCACGACGTCGGTGCTGCCGTCGCCGTCGGTGTCCAGCGCGACCCGCACCGCGTACAGCCCGACCGGGGTGGCCGCGGGGGCCCACAGCCGCACCCCCACGTGGAGCAGGCCGGAGTCGACGGCGGCACCGGCCGCGCGCAGGTCGGCGGCCCGCTCGCCGGGGTGCTCGACGCAGGTCTCGCTGTCCTCCTCCCCCACGTCCTTCGGCCGCAGCCCCGCGCCCGGCGCGAGCGCCGCGCCGCCGCCGGGCGGGCAGTCCGGCCAGCGGACGCCCTCGCCGCCGAGGGCGAAGGCGCTGACCAGCCCCGGGTCCTCGCCGGGCGCGGCGCGGCCGCCGAGGGTGACCAGGGTGCCGTCCCGGGAGGTGCGCAGGGCGGCCGTCGCGGCGAGGTCGCCAGTCGGGCGCGGCGCGGCCAGCACCGGGACCCGCAGCTGCGGCAGGGCGCCGTCCCCGACGGGGGTGAGCAGCACCCGGCCGGAGAGCTCGCCCCGGTAGCTGCGGGCCCGGCCGCCCTGCACGGTGTCGATCGTCGGGTCGGGGGCGCGCCCCGGCGCACCGGGGACGGCCAGGGTGACCCGCACCCGCGCGGTGCCGCCCGCCGGGACGTCCACCCGGGCCGGCGCCACCCGGTAGGAGGCGCCGGGCAGCGGGGTCGCGGCCGCGTACGAGGTGCGGTAGGCGAGCGGTGCGTCCGAGGTGTTGCGCACCTCGATCTCCCGGGTCGCCTCCGTCGGGCCGCCGACTTCGACGGGCCCGAAGGAGACGCCGACGGCGCCCTCCACCGCGCCCTCCCCCGCCGCGTAGGCGACGGCGGGCGTGCGGACCGCCTGGTCCACCCGGGCCCGCCCGGCGCCGGTGCGCTCGGGCCCGTAGACCGGGCCGGTGCGGTCGTCGCCGAGGAAGGTGTCGGTGGTGGTGTTCATCAGCGCGGCCTTGACCTGCTCGACCGGCCAGTCCGGGTGCGCGGCGCGGACCAGCGCGGCGAGCCCGGCCACGTGCGGGGCGGCCATCGAGGTGCCGCTCTCCCGCTGGCCGCCGGTACCGCTGCCGACCAGGGCGGACCAGATGCCCTCGCCGGGGGCCGCCAGGTCGGGCTTGACCACGCCGGGCACCCCGATGCCGCGCGAGCTGAAGTCCGTCAGGGTGTCGACCCGGGCGGGCTGGTCCTGGGCGACGGAGCCGTGCAGCGGGTTGCCGGGCCCGGCGAGCCGGACCAGCACCGGGCCGGCCGCCGCGGCCTGCCGCAGCCGCTCGCCGTCGGCGCGGGCCAGCAGCACGGCCGGGATCCGGTCGTTGCCGGAGATCTCGGCGAGGTGGTCGGAGTCGGCGGCGTACAGCGCGCCGATCGCGCCCGCGTCGGCGGCGTGGTCGGCGCGCGGGCCGGAGTTGCAGGCCCGGTCGGGCTCCTTCGTGCTCCAGGCGAGCAGCGCGATCCGCCCCCTCAGCCGCTCCCGGTCGGCCTCGCTGAAGTCCGTGCAGCCGTCCGACTGGTCGGCGGGCAGGGCGAGTTCGCCGCTGACGTCGGCGGTGGACCAGCCCCGGTAGCGCTCGCTCCAGTGCGCCGGGACGACCCCGGCCTGCGCGGCGGGGGCGAGCACGGTGATGCCGTCCACGTCGGCGTGCCCGTGCACCGAAGCGGCGACGGTGACCGCCCGGGCGGCGGTGCCGGGGCTGCCGCCGATGCCGTACACGTCGCCGTCGTTGCCCGCCGCCGCGACCACGACGGTGCCCAGTTCGGCGAGCCGGTCCACGGCCAGGGCGTCGGTGTCGTCGGTGCTGCCGAAGTGGCTGCCGAGCGAGAGGTTGACGACATCCAGCCGGTCGCCCAGGTCGCCGTCGCCGTTCGGGTCGGCGGCCAGGTCGAGCGCCTCGGTGACCCGGTCGGTGGAGCCGTCGCAGCCGAACACCCGGATCGCGTACAGCTGCGCGCCCGGGGCGGCGCCGGGGCCGATCCGGAAGCCCGCCGGGTCCAGCCCGGGCCCGTACGGGCCGGTGTACGTCCGGCCGTCGGCGGTGACGCCGTACCCGGCCGCGGTGCCGGCCACGTGGGTGCCGTGGCCGTTGCGCACGCAGTCGAGGGGGTTGTCGCTGGGGTGCGGGACCGGCTGGTGGTGCGGGGAGGACGGGTCCGGGTCGTAGTCGTCGCCGACCAGGTCCCTGCCGCCGACCACCTTGGCGTTGGGGAACAGCGCGGGCGGCGCGGGCTTGCCACGCTCGACCGAGCGGAACGCCTCCTCGGTGCCGGGGCCGCCGAAGTCGGCGTGGGTGTAGTCGACGCCGCTGTCGATGATCCCGATCCGCACGCCCCGGCCGGTGCCGGCCGCCCCGGCGCCGGCCCAGACCTGCGGGGCGCCGGTCAGCGGGACGGAGTGGGCGTTGTCGCGCCGCTTGGCGACGATCGGGTGGACGGCCCGGACGCCGGGCAGCGCCCGCAGGGCGGGCAGCCGCTCGGCGGGCGCGCTGACCGCGAGGCCGGCCAGCACGGTGCGGGTGCGGTAGAGCTCGCGGGCGGTGGGAGCCGCCCGGTGCACGGCGCCGGCCAGCCGGTCGAGCGCCTCCCCGGCCAGCGCCCGCTGGGCGGCGCCGGCCTGCGCGGCCTCCCGGTGGGCGGCCTCCGGGGAGCGCCGGGCCCGCCGGGCGCCGTCGGCGGCGCGCCGCCAGGCCGGGCCGGCCGGCTCGGTGGTGAGTTCCAGCAGGACGGAGGCCGTCCGGCCCTGGCCCGGTGGTCCGGCGGTCGGCGGCCCCGCGGTCGGTGGGCCGCCGGCCGCCGGGGTGGCGGCGAGGACGGCGCTCCCGGCCAGCAGGGCCAGGGTGAGGCCGATCCGGGCGGCGGGTCGGCGGACGGATGGCAGACGCACTGGGCCCTCTCCCCCGGCAGGGGGACTGATCCGCACTCCGTGTCGCTGACGCCCGCCCACGCGGCCGTCGATCACCCCTCCGAGGGCCCCGAATTTAGGATGATCGCGACGACCGGGACGAGCAACTTCCCTCGGACGGAACGGGGTTGCACTCTACTGGGTGACGTCGGACCGACCCGTACGGCCCATTCGGCGGATGAACGCCACCCGCCCCGCGGCGACGGTCAGTGGTGGCCGGTCAGTGGTGGCCGGTCAGTGGTGGCCGGTCACGCCACCGTTGTCCCGGCGGTCCAGCGCCCGCTGGAGCGCGGCCGCGGCGAAGGGGTTCCGCTCGGCGGCCCGGCGGCGGCGCGGGGCGCGGACCGGGGTGGCGGCGGGGGCGGACGTGGCGTGACGGTCGGCGGTCGGCGACATACCGGGCTCCTGGGGAACAGCGCCGCGGAAGGCGGGCGCGCGGAGTGGGGTGGGGAGCGCGGGAGCAGGGATCGCCTGCTCGTGAAGGCGCACGCGTACTCGGGCCGCACGCCCTGGCTACAGGGGCGGCACACCGTACGACCCCTCCACGGTACGACCGCGCCCCGGCCGTGTCTGCACGAATACTTGGATTTCCTAGTATCTGAGACGGGTGTCACCCGCAAGGACGCAGCAGGGCCCGGACCACCGTGCGAACGGTGGTCCGGGCCCTGCCGGGGGCGGGTGTCAGCCCAGGTCGACGGAGCGCGCGAAGCGGGCGCCGATCTCGGCGGCGATGCCCGCGAGCACCTCCTGCGGGATCTCGGTGTCCACGGTGATGGAGGCCAGCGCGGTGCCGCCGTCCCGGGCGACCTGCATGCCGGCGATGTTGATGCCCGCGTCGCCGAGGTGCCGGCCGAGCACGCCGACCACGCCGGGGCGGTCCTCGTACTTGAAGAAGGCCATGTGGTCGGTGAGCGCCACGTCCACGTCGAAGGCGTCCACACCGACGATCTTCTGGGTCTGCTTGGGGCCCGCCAGCGTGCCGGAGATGGCGATCTCCTCGCCGCCCGCGAGCGTGCCGCGCACGGTGATCACGTTGCGGTGCTCGGGGCTCTCGCTGGACGTGGTCAGGCGGACCTCGACACCGCGCTCCTGGGCGAACAGCGGGGCGTTGACGTAGGACACCGTCTCCGCCACCACGTCCTCGAAGACGCCCTTCAGCGCGGACAGTTCGAGCACCTTCACGTCGTGCTGGGTGATCTCGCCGCGGACCTCCACGTCGAGGCGGACGGCCACCTCGCCGGCCAGCGCGGTGAAGATCCGGCCGAGCTTCTCGGCCAGCGGCAGGCCCGGGCGGACGTCCTCGGCGATCACGCCGCCCTGGACGTTCACCGCGTCCGGCACCAGCTCGCCGGCCAGCGCGAGGCGCACCGAGCGGGCGACGGCGATGCCGGCCTTCTCCTGCGCCTCGTCGGTGGAGGCGCCCAGGTGCGGGGTGGCGACCACGTTGTCGAAGGCGAACAGCGGGGAGTCGGTGCACGGCTCCTTGGCGTAGACGTCCAGGCCGGCGCCGGCCACCCGGCCCTCGCTGAGCGCGGAGGCGAGCGCCTCCTCGTCCACGATGCCGCCGCGGGCGGCGTTCACGATCCGCACGGACGGCTTGACCTTGTGCAGCGCGTCGTCGCCGATCAGGCCGATGGTCTCCGGGGTCTTGGGGAGGTGGACGGTGATGAAGTCCGAGACCTCCAGCAGCTCCTCCAGCGTGACCAGCTTGACGCCCATCTGCGCGGCGCGGGCGGCCTGGATGTAGGGGTCGTACGCGACGATCTTCATCCCGAACGCGGACATCCGCTGGGCGACCAGGACGCCGATCCGGCCGAGGCCGACCACGCCGAGGACCTTCTCGCTCAGCTCGACGCCGGTGTACTTGTTGCGCTTCCACTCGCCCTGCTTCAGCGCGGCGTTGGCCGGCGCGATGTTGCGGGCGACGGAGATCAGCAGGCCGCAGGCGAGCTCGGCGGCGGTCACGATGTTGGAGGTCGGCGCGTTGACGACCATCACGCCGGCCTTGGTGGCGGCGGCGACGTCCACGTTGTCCAGGCCGACGCCGGCCCGGGCGACGACCTTGAGCCTGCGGGCCGCGGCCAGCGCCTCGGCGTCGACCCTGGTGGCGGAGCGGATCAGGATCGCGTCGACGTCGGCGATCGCGGTCAGCAGCTCGGTGCGGTCGGCGCCGTTGCAGTGGCGGATCTCGAAGTCGGGGCCGAGGGCGTCGACGGTGGCGGGCGACAGCTCTTCGGCGATCAGGACTACGCCGGTCTTCTCAGTCTTCACAGTGCTCACGACAGTGGGGTCCTTAACTGTCCGGTTCCCCCGGGCACGTAGGTGGCGTGGAGGGCGGGGGAAGGTGGCATGCCGCGTGAGTAGACGCACGACGCTGTGGGCCTGACGCGCACTCGGAGTGTATCGACGGGCTGGACAGCGGGCTGCTCCCGTCCGGCGAAATCACCCGGACGAGAGCAGCCTACTTGTACAACGCAGTTACAAAATCGGGGCCCGATCCGGCCCCGGGAGGGTCAGGCCTTCTCGTTGACCCAGCTCATCAGCGAGCGCAGCTTCTTGCCGGTGGTCTCCAGCAGGTGGTCCTCGTCGGCCTTCTTGTACTCGTTGTACTTCGGCAGGCCCGCCTTGTACTCGGCGATCCAGGTGTTGGCGAAGGTGCCGTCCTGGATCTCGGCGAGCACCTTCTTCATCTCGGCCTTGGTGGCGTCGGTGATGATCCGCGGGCCGGTGACGTAGTCGCCCCACTCGGCGGTCTCGGAGACCGACCAGCGCATCTTCTCCAGGCCGCCCTCGTACATCAGGTCGACGATCAGCTTCAGCTCGTGCAGGCACTCGAAGTAGGCGATCTCCGGCTGGTAGCCGGCCTCGACCAGGGTCTCGAACCCGGCCTTCACCAGGGCGGCGGTGCCACCGCACAGGACGGCCTGCTCACCGAACAGGTCGGTCTCGGTCTCCTCGGTGAAGGTGGTCTTGATGACGCCGGCCTTGGTGGCGCCCAGGCCCTTGGCGTACGACAGCGCCAGCGCGAAGGCGTTGCCCGAGGCGTCCTGCTCGACCGCGACGATCGCAGGGACGCCGCGGCCCTCCTCGTACTGGCGGCGGACCAGGTGGCCCGGGCCCTTCGGGGCGACCATGCAGACGTCGACGTCCGCCGGGGGCTTGATGAAGCCGTAGCGGATGTTCAGGCCGTGGCCGAAGAACAGGGCGTCGCCGGCCTTCAGGTGCGGGGCGATGTCGGCCTCGTAGACGTCGGCCTGGATCGGGTCCGGCACCAGGATCATGATGACGTCGGCCTCGGCCGCCGCCTCGGCCGGGGTGACGACGCGCAGGCCGGCCTCCTCCGCCTTGGCGCGGGAGGCGGACTCCGGCTTCAGGCCGACCCGGACGTCGGCGCCGGAGTCGCGCAGCGACAGCGCGTGGGCGTGGCCCTGGCTGCCGTAGCCGATGACCGCGACCTTGCGGCCCTGGATGATGGACAGGTCGGCGTCGTCTTCGTAGAACAGCTCGGCCACGGGGGCACATCTCCTTGCGTGGTGGTTGCCGGGTACGCGGTACTCACCGTAGGCGCACCGGCGCGGGTGTGGGTCTTTGCTTCGGGGTGTGAGACGGCGCTGTTTACGCGCTGCGGTCCAGGGCGCGCAGCGAGCGGTCCGTGATGGAGCGCGCGCCGCGGCCGATGGCGACCAGGCCGGACTGGACCAACTCCTTGATGCCGTAAGGCTCCAGCATCCGGAGCATGGCCTCCAGCTTGTCCGAGCTGCCGGTGGCCTCGATGGTCACCGCCTCCGGCGACACGTCGACGGTCTTGGCACGGAACAGCTGGACGATCTCGACGATCTGCGACCGGGTCTCGTTGTCGGCGCGGACCTTCACCAGGACCAGTTCCCGCTGGATCGCAGCGGACTGGTCGAGTTCGACGATCTTTATCACGTTCACGAGCTTGTTGAGCTGCTTGGTGACCTGTTCCAGCGGGAGGTCCTCGACGTTGACCACGATGGTCATCCGGGACACGTCCGGATGCTCGGTCGAGCCGACGGCGAGGGAGTCGATGTTGAAGCCCCGCCGGGAGAACAGCGCGGCGATGCGGGCGAGCGCGCCGGGCTTGTTCTCGACCAGGACGGAGAGGGTGTGCTTGGCCATGGGGGTTCCTCAGTCGTTCCGGGTGGCTGGCAGGGACGTCAGTCGAGGTCGTCGCCGAAGTCGGGGCGCACGCCCTTGGCGAACTGGATCTCGTCGTTGCTGGTGCCGGCCGCGACCATCGGCCAGACCATGGCGTCCTGGTGGACGATGAAGTCGATGACCACCGGGCGGTCGTTGATCTCCATCGCCTGCCGGATGACGTCGTCGAGGTCCTCGGGGCGCTCGCAGCGCAGTCCCGCGCAGCCCATCGCCTCGGACAGCCGGACGAAGTCCGGGATCCGGGTGCCCTGGGCCGGCGGCTCGATGCCGTCGTGGCCGGGGCCGGAGTGCAGCACGGTGTTGGAGTAGCGCTGGTTGTAGAACAGCGTCTGCCACTGCCGGACCATGCCCAGCGAGCCGTTGTTGATGACCGCGACCTTGATCGGGATGTCGTTCAGGGCGCAGGTGACCAGCTCCTGGTTGGTCATCTGGAAGCAGCCGTCGCCGTCGATGGCCCAGACCGCGCTCTCCGGGCGGCCGGCCTTGGCGCCCATCGCCGCGGGGACGGCGTAGCCCATCGTCCCGGCGCCGCCCGAGTTGAGCCAGGTGCCCGGCTTCTCGAAGGTGATGAACTGCGAGCTCCACATCTGGTGCTGGCCCACGCCCGCGGCGTAGATCGCCTCGGGGCCGACCAGCCGGCCGATCCGCTCGATGACCTGCTGCGGCGACAGCCGGCCCTCGGGCGCCGGCTCGTAGCCGATCGGGTAGGTCTTCTTCCACTCGTCGAGCCGCTGCCACCACTCGGCGTAGTCGCCCTTGTGGCCGGCGTCGAACTCGGCCTGGACGGCCACGATCAGGTCGGCGAGCACCTCGCGGGCGTCGCCGACGATCGGCACGTCCGCCGGGCGGTTCTTGCCGATCTCGGCCGGGTCGATGTCCGCGTGGACGACCTTGGCGTTGGGGGCGAAGCTGTCCAGCTTGCCCGTCACCCGGTCGTCGAAGCGGGCGCCGAGGGTGAACAGCAGGTCGGACTTCTGGAGCGCGGTGACGGCGGGCACGGAGCCGTGCATGCCGGGCATGCCCAGGTGCTGGGGGTGGCTGTCCGGGAAGGCGCCGAGCGCCATCAGCGTGGTGACCACCGGGGCGCCGGTCAGCTCGGCGAGGATCCGCAGCTCGGCGGTGGCCCGCGCCTTGAGCACGCCGCCGCCGACGTACAGCACCGGGCGCTTCGCGGCGACCAGCATCTTGGCGGCCTCGCGGATCTGCTTGGCGTGGGGCTTGGTCACCGGCCGGTAGCCGGGCAGCGCGGGCTCGACCGGCCAGCGGAAGGTGGTGGTCGCCTGGAGGGCGTCCTTGGCGATGTCGACCAGCACGGGGCCGGGGCGGCCGGTGGAGGCGATGTGGAAGGCCTCGGCGATCACCCGGGGGATCTCGGACGGGTCGGTGACGAGGTAGTTGTGCTTGGTGATCGGCATCGTGATGCCGCAGATGTCCGCCTCCTGGAAGGCGTCGGTGCCGATCGCCTTGGAGGAGACCTGGCCGGTGATCGCGACGACCGGCACGGAGTCCATGTAGGCGTCGGCGATCGGGGTGACGAGGTTGGTCGCGCCCGGCCCCGAGGTCGCCATGCAGACCCCGACGCGGCCGGTGGCCTGGGCGTAGCCGGTGGCGGCGTGGCCGGCGCCCTGCTCGTGCCGGACCAGGATGTGGCGCACCTTGACGGAGTCCATCAGGGGGTCGTACGCGGGAAGGATGGCCCCACCCGGGATGCCGAAGACGGTGTCCGCGCCCACGGCCTCCAGGGAGCGGATGAGCGACTGGGCGCCGGTCATGGTCTCGACGACGTGCTGGGGAGCGGGAGCGTTGGCGGCCGGGTTGTCCCCGCGGCGGGGGGATGCGGCGTGCTCAGTCATCTGCCTGTCTCTTCTCGGGTTTTGCCGACCAGGGGCTGCGGGCCCCGGTGCTGCGAGGGGTGGGGTCCCGGTCCGGGTCGATCGCCGGCTGTGCCCCGGCCGTCCCGCTCGGGTCCGACGGGTCGGACGCCTCGGGGGTCGGGGCCAGGGGTCTTGCGGAGGTGGAACAGCGTCAGTGCAACAAAAAACCCCTCGTGCCCAAGGGCATGCGAGGGGTGGCGCGTCGGTCTGTCACGAGCAGGGCGTACGAGCCCACTCAGCCGACGCGCCCGCCAAGTACGAGAATTCGGGTGCGCATGGCAACGACCTTCCTCCCGTGCGGGGCGGCATGTCAAGCAGGTGGGACGACCGTCTCGCCATGCGGACCCCCGGTCGGGCCGCTGACCGCACGGTGTCCGGGCAGGTCAGGGCCGCCGTGGTGATGTGCGCCACGTCCCGGCGCGGCGTCCGTGCGGGCACCCGTCAGGCCACTCGTCCGGGCGTCCTCGGGAGCCGGCTGGTACGGCCGGCGGGTCGGCAGCGGGCCCATCGGGAAGGGCAGCGGGTAGCCCCGGCGGGCCAGCGCCCGGCGCAGCCGGGGCTCGTCCAGCGGCGGGGCGAAGGCCGAGCCCTGGGCCTGCCCGCAGCCCAGCTCCTGGAGCGCCGCGACCTGCCGGGGCAGGTCCACCCCCTCGGCGGCGGTGGCCATCCCGAGGTCGCGGCCGAGCCGCAGCGCGTGCCCGGCCAGGGTGCGGCTGAGCGCGGACTCGCCGAGGTCCTGGACGAGCGTGCGGTCCAGCTTGAGCCCGTCCAGCGGCAGCCGGGCGAGGGCGCCGAGCGAGCCGCCGCCGGCGCCGTACCCGGCGAGCCAGGTGGAGACGCCGAGCCCGCGCAGGGCGGACAGCCGGCGGCCGAGTTCGTCGGCGAGCGAGTCCGGGCCCATCCGGGCCACCTCGATCACCAGTTCGTCGGCGGGCAGTCCGCTCTCCCGCAGCGCCGCGGCCACCGTCTCGTACAGCCCGGGCGAGCAGAGCCGCTCCACCGAGAGCCGTACCGCCACCGGGACGGGCTCCGGCGCGCCGCGGCCCCGGCCCGGCAGGGCGCGCCGCTCGACCGCGGCACTGACCGCCTCCAGGACCAGCCAGCGGGAGAACCGGGTGGCCGCGTCGCCGTGCTCGGCCGAGCGCAGGAACTCGGCCGGGGTGAGCAGCAGGCCGCCCACCGAGCGCCAGCGGGCCTGCGCCTCGACGCCGGTCACCGCACCGCTGCACAGGTCCACCACGGGCTGGTGCAGCAGCGTGAAGCCGCCCTCCCGGACGGCCAGCCGCAGCCGCTCCTCCAGCTCGGTGCGGCGCTCCAGGTCGGCCCGCATCGCCGGGGTGTAGAGCACCACCCGGCCCTTGCCCTCGGACTTGGCCCGGTACATCGCGAGGTCGGCGTTGCGCATCAGCTCGTCGGCGGCGGCCCTCGGGTCGGCGGCCGCGCCGCGCTCGGGGGTGCCGAAGGCGATGCCGATGCTGGCGGCGACGCTGAGTTCGGCGCCGCCGATCCAGTACGGCTCGGAGAGCGCGAGCCGCAGCCGCTCGGCCAGCTCCTGCACCTGGAGCCGGCCGAGCGGGCCGCAGACCAGCGCGGCGAACTCGTCGCCGCCGAACCGGGCGACGGTGTCCCCGCAGCGCACCGCGCTCTGGAGCCGGCGGGCGGCCTGCACCAGCAGCTCGTCGCCGACCTGGTGCCCGGCGGTGTCGTTGACCGCCTTGAAGCCGTCCAGGTCGAGGAAGAGCACCGCGATCCCGGCGCCCGTGCCGCCCAGCTGGCCGCGGGTGCCGAGGGCGGCCCGCAGCGCCTGGGTGAACAGCGCCCGGTTGGGCAGGTCGGTGAGCGGGTCGTGGAACGCGTTGTGCTGCAACTGGGCCTGGAGCATGACGCGTTCGGTGACGTCCCGGCTGTTGAGCAGCAGGCCGTCGCGGTGTCTGCTGACGGTGGACTCGACGTGCAGCCACTCCCCCGCGCCCGAGCTGATCCGGCACTCGACCCGGGCGGAGGGCTCCGCGGCGCCGGGGCTGCGGTGGGCGGCGAGCCGGACCCTCGCGAGGTAGCGGCGGACCTCGGAGAGCACCCGGCCGACGTCCTCCGGGTGGACGAGGTCCAGCAGGTTGCCGCCGACCAGCTCCTCCGGGTCCCGTCCGTAGACGCCGAGGGCGGCCGGGGAGACGTAGGACAGCACGCCGTTGGCGCCGGCGATCATGATGACGTCGCTCGACCCCTGCACCAGGGAGCGGAAGTGCGCCTCCTTGTGGGCGAGTTCCTGGGCCAGCGACAGGTTGTCCAGCAGCATCACGCCCTGCCGGAGGATCAGCGCCAGCCCGACGGTGCAGGCCGCCGCGGCCACCACGCGGTCCAACTCCCGGCCGCCGAGGGCGTTGTAGAGGATCCCGGCGGTGCAGACCGCGGCGGCGGCGTACGGGGTCAGCGCGCTGAAGGTGGTGGCCACCCGGCGGTGCGGCAGGCCCCCGGCCGAGGGGTGGTCGCGCAGCGGCCGGCGCCAGCGCGGGGACCACGGCGCCCAGCCCAGCAGCAGGCTCCCGGCGAACCAGCCGGCGTCCAGCAGTTCGCCCGAGTGGTAGCTGCTGCGCAGCTCCGGGGAGGTGAACAGGGCGTCGCAGGTGACGGTGACGGCGAGCGCCACCATCGCGGTGTGCACCGCCGCCCGGTTGCCGTCCCGGCCGCCGAAGCGCAGCCCGACCACCAGGCTGACCAGCAGGATGTCCAGCACCGGGTAGGCCAGGTTGAGGGCCAGGCGCATCGGCGAGCCGTCCTCGCCGGCCGCGATCCGGCCGAGCGCCAGGCTCCAGCTGAGGGTGAACAGCGAGCCGGCGATCAGCCAGCCGTCGAGCAGCAGGCAGAGCCAGCCGGCCGCCGTGCGGGGGTGCTGGGCGAGCACCAGGACGCCGGTGATGGCGAGCGGGGCGAACAGCAGGAAGGCGTACTCGGCGAGCGAGTCCTTGGGCAGCGGGGTGCGCACGACCAGCTCGTACCAGCCCCAGGTGGCGTTGCCGAAGGCGACCATCAGCGAGGAGAGGCCGAACAGCAGCCAGGCCGGGCGGGCGTGCCCGCCGACGGTACAGCCGTACACCAGGCAGGACAGCGCGGCCGCCAGGGCCGCCGCGGCCAGCCCGAAGTCACCCATGAAGACGGACAGTTGGCGCGATCCCCAGCCGGCGGCGGCACCGGCGGCGTAGGCCACGCAGAGCGCGCCGAGGAGGAGCCCGGGCAGCGTACGGCTCTCCGCGAGCCGGCGCAGCGGGCCCCGGCGGGCGGGCGCGGGCGCGTCGGCGGCGGACGTGTCGGTGTGCGGTGCGTCCGGCCGTCCGGCTCCGGGCAGCACCGTTTCGGTGGAGCTCACTCGGCCTCTCCCCCTCCGGCCCGGGGCCTCGCGCCCCGGCCACGGACCACCGGCCGCGCACCTCTCGGACGTACGCGGTGGCCTGGCGCCCCGTCAGGACGGTGGCCCAGGGGGTGGGCGGCCTGGCGGACGCCGCACCGTACCGATGCTCCCAAAATGGACCCTACACCAATTCCGTCACTCAATGACACGTACACTCAACTTAGAGTAATGGCGAAAGGGTGGGGAAATGCCCCCGATTCCTACGGATCGGCCCGGTTGGCGGCGGCGCACGGGCGGGGGCTCACGCGGCGCGCACGGGAGCACGGGGCGGCGCCCGAACACCGGTGCCAGGACGGACGGCGGCCCCGGTCCGGTCGGAGCCGGTCCGGGGCCGCCGTGGGGGCCGGTTCGGCCGCCCGTGCGGGGCGGTTCAGCGCACTGCGGGGGCCGGTTCAGCGCCCCGAGGGGGCCAGGTCGTCCGGGAACAGCCGCAGCCGGTGCGCCAGCGCGGCCGCCTCGCCCCGGCCGCCGACCGCGAGCTTGCCGAGGATGTTGGAGACGTGCACGCTGGCGGTCTTCGGAGAGATGTACAGCTCCTCGGCGATCTGCCGGTTGGTCCAGCCGCGCGCGAGCAGCCGCAGCACGTCCCGCTCGCGGGGGGTGAGGTTGAAGGCGTCCCCGGCGCTCGGGGCCGGTGCCCCGGCCGACCGCTGGACCGGGACGAGGCTCAGCCCGGCCCGCTCGGCCAGCGCGGCGATCTGCCCGCCGAGCACCCGGTCGTCCCGGGCGGCCGCCAGTTCGGCCGCCTCGCGCAGCAGTTCGGCACCGGCCTCGCGCCGCCCGGCCTGCACCTCGGCCTCGCCGGCCCGCAGCAGCGCGAGCGCCAGCGGGTACGGCAGGCCGGTCGGCCGCAGCGCCTCGACCGCGGCGGCCCAGCCCTCCGGGGTGTCCGCCCCCTCGGCGCGGGCCAGTTCGGCCTCCAGCAGCCGGGCCCAGCCGTGGTGCAGCGGGGCCCGCGGCCGCAGCCCGGCGGCGGCCGCGGCGATCGCGGCCAGCGCGGCCGGCCGGCCGGCCGCGGCCTGCGGCAGGCCCCGGCTGTCCGCCTCCACCGCGGCGGCCTCGGCCAGCAGCGGGTAGACGTCGGACTCCTGGCCGAGCCTGCCGTCCTCCTCCAGCGCGGCGAGGAGTTCGGCCCGGGCCTCCAGCGGCCGGCCGCCGAGCGCCGCGAGCCGCACCGCCAGCCGGCTGATCGGCACGCTGTGCTGGACCTGGCCGACCCGGTTGGCCGCCCTGGCCTGCGCCATCATGGTCGCCGCGGTGGCCAGGTCCCCCCGGAGCAGGGCGAGTTCGCCGCGCATCCGGTCCAGGAACTCGGCGTGGGTGCCGGTCAGGCTGGCCGACTCGTAGCCGGCCAGCACCTCGGCGGCCTCCCCGACCCGGCCGAGGTCGGTCAGCGCCTCGACCAGGTTGCCGGTCAGGATGGCGCCGATGTTGCGCAGCAGGCCGTTGCCGTCCGCGAACTCCAGCCCCTCCCGGGCCAGTCGGACGGCCTCCTCGGGCCGCCCCAGCCCGCGCTGCATGCTGGCCAGGTTGTTCATCCCGCGCAGCAGCAGGTCGGGCACGCCCAGCCGGCGGGCCCGCTCGACCGCCCCGGCGAGCTCGGCCAGCCCGCCCTCGGCGTCGCCCTGCACGTCGTAGCGCAGGCCGCCCAGGGTCATCCGGGCGTGCACCTCGACGGAGTGCGCGCCCACCTCCCGGGCGATCCGGATCGCCCGCTCGGCCAGCTCGATCGCCTCGGCGGTCGGCCGCTTGAGCATCGCCGTCCCGGCGCCCAGCGCCAGCACCTCGGCCTGGACGGGGGTCGGCGGCAGGTGCTCCACCAGCCGCAGCGCGTGGGCGATCTCCTCCTCGTCGCCGGAGCGGCGCAGGCTGCCCAGCATCCGCGCCCGGTTGATCCGGAACCACGCCGCGCGCACCGGGTGCTCCGTCTCGTCGACCAGCCGCAGCCCGCGCTTGGCCAGGCTCAGGCCGCGCTCGCGGTCCCCGCAGCGGCGCGCCGCGACCACCGCCTCGGCCAGCACGTCGACCAGCTGGATCCGGTCGCAGTCGCCGTCCGCCGCGCTGTGGTCGCAGGAGCCGGGCGGGTACGTCTCGGCCCAGTCGTACGGGCGCAGGGTGTGCGCCAGCACCTCCTCGGAGACCAGGTCCCACAGCTCCAGGGCGCGTTCCAGCATGCCGAGCTGCTCGGCGAAGGCGTTGCGGCGGCGGGCGGCGCGGGCGGCGTCCAGGGCCGTCGGCAGGGCGCGGGCCGGGTCGTGCGCGTGGTACCAGTAGTTGGCCAGCCGGGCGGGCAGCGCGTCGCCCGGGACGAGCTGCGGCTGGGCCTCCACGGCGAGCGCGAACCGGCGGTTGATCCGGTGCCGTTCGCCGGGCAGCAGGTCGTCCGAGACGGCCTCGCGGACCAGCGCGTGGCGGAAGCGGTAGCCCTCGCCCTCGCTGTCCGGGCGCAGGATGTTGGCGCCGACGGCGGCCCGCAGCGCCTCGATCAGCGCCTCCTCGTCGTCCAGGACGGCGGCCAGCAGGGCGTGTTCGACGTGCGAGCCGCCCTCGGCGGCGATCCGCACCACCCGCTGGGCCTCCTCGTCCAGGGCCTCGACCCGCACCAGCAGGATGTCCCGCAGCGAGTCCGTCAGCCCGGCGCCGAGGCCGTCCTCGAAGGCGGTGGCCAGCTCCTCGACGAAGAACGGGTTGCCCTCCGAGCGGCGGTGGATGCGGTCCACCAGCTGCCGGTCGGGGGCGGTGGTGCCGAGGATGCCGGCCAGCTGGGCGGCCACCTCGCGGCGGTCGAACCGCGCGAGCTCCAGCCGCTGGACGGTGCGCAGCCGTTCGAGCTCGGCCAGGAAGGGGCGCAGCGGGTGCCGGCGGTGCAGGTCGTCGGTGCGGTAGGTGGCGACCAGCAGCACCCGGGAGCCGTGCAGGGTGCGCACCAGGAAGGCGAGCAGCTCGCGGGTGGAGCGGTCGGACCAGTGCAGGTCCTCGACGGCGAGCACGAGGGTACGCTCCGCGCCGAGCCGCTCGAACAGCCTCGCGGTGTGCTCGAACAGCCGGGCCCGGCTGTACTCGTCGTTGGGCTCGCCGTCCGCCTCGCCGAACTCGGAGAGCAGCCGGGCGAGGTGGCCCTCGCTGCCGGCCGCGGCGGCCTCCAGCCCGCCGCCCAGCGAGCGGTGCAGCCGGCGCAGCGCGGCGGCCAGCGGCGCGTACGGCAGCCCCTCGGCGCCGACCTCCAGACAGCTGCCGAGCGAGGTGACCGCTCCGCGGGCGGCGGCCCGCTCCAGGAACTCCTCCAGCAGCCGGGTCTTGCCGACCCCCGCCTCGCCGCCGATCAGGACGGCCTGCGGGTTGCCGGTGCCCGCCCGGCGCAGCGCGTCGGTCAGCTCGGTGATCTCGCTGCCGCGGCCGACGAAGACGGGGCTGACCGATGTCTGCTGCATGGAGGCGAGCATGCCATAGCCGGTGGGGCCCGGCCGAGGGGTTATCTCCCCAGGCGAACGGGGCGAAGGGCCCGGAAGCCCGGAGGGGGAGACGCCCGTTCGCAGCGTCTCCCCCTCCGGAGGTCCCCCGGCACCGTCCCGGTGCCGCACCGTCAGCACTCCGGCCGGCGCACGGGGCGCCGCTGGAAGCGGGCGGCGACCGGACGCCGGCGCAGCCGGCGGGCCTCCTTGGCCTCGCGCACCAGGCGCTCGTGCTCGGCGCGGGCCACCAGCTCGTGGGCCTGGTGCTGGAAGGTCTGGTACTCGATCATTTCCGGTTCCCCCTGTGGGCTTCGCTTCGTCTTGCCGACGGGTAAGAGCTTCCTCCGCCAGTGGGGGGTGCCGCATCGGGAGCGTGCCGCATCTTCCGGGGCCGGGGTGCCTTAGCGGGGGCGCGGATCGGGGCCGAAAAAGGTTTAAGGCCCCGCCTCACCCAGTTATGTAGGTGAGACGGGGCCTTAGGCCTTGCTTAGAGAGCCTTAGACGCCTTAGTTGCCTTAGGAAGCCAGCCGCTCCAGGCTGTGCCTACTGTCCTTCCACGGCGAGCCGCTCCAGGATCAGGTCCTTGACCCGGGCCGCGTCGGCCTGTCCGCGGGTGGCCTTCATGACCGCGCCGACCAGCGCGCCCACGGCCTGGACCTTGCCGTCGCGGATCTTGGCGGCGATCGCCTCGTTCTCGGCGATGGCCTGGTCGACCGCGGCGCCCAGCGCGGAGTCGTCCGAGACCACGGCCAGGCCGCGCTTCTCGACGATCTCGTCCGGCTCGCCCTCGCCGGCCAGCACGCCCTCGATGACCTGGCGGGCCAGCTTGTCGTTCAGCTTGCCCTCGGCGACCAGCGCGGTGACCCGGGCGACCTGCGCCGGGGTGATCGGCTGCTCGCTCAGCTCGGTGCCGGTCTCGTTGGCGCGGCGGGCCAGCTCGCCCATCCACCACTTGCGGGCCTGGTCGGCCGGGGCACCGGCCGCGATGGTCTCCTGGATCGGCCCCACCGCACCGGCGTTGAGCACCGACTGCATGTCCTTGTCGGACAGGCCCCACTCGGCCTGGAGCCGGGCGCGGCGCACCCGCGGCAGCTCCGGCAGGGCGGCGCGCAGCTCCTCCACCCACGCACGGGCGGGGGCCACCGGCACCAGGTCCGGCTCGGGGAAGTAGCGGTAGTCCTCGGCGTTGTCCTTGATCCGGCCCGAGGTGGTGGTGCCGTTGTCCTCGTGGAAGTGGCGCGTCTCCTGGACGATGGTGCCGCCGTCGGTCAGCACCGTGGCGTGCCGCTGGATCTCGAACCGGGCGGCCCGCTCCACGCTGCGCAGCGAGTTGACGTTCTTGGTCTCCGAGCGGGTGCCGAAGGTCTCGGTGCCGTGGGGGCGCAGCGACAGGTTGACGTCGCAGCGCATCTGGCCCTTGTCCATCCGGGCCTCGGAGACGCCCAGCGAGCGGATCACCTCGCGCAGCTCGGCGACGTACGCCTTGGCGACCTCGGGGGCGCGCTCGCCGGCGCCGACGATCGGCTTGGTGACGATCTCGATCAGCGGGATGCCGGCCCGGTTGTAGTCCAGCAGCGAGTGGGTGGCGCCGTGGATGCGGCCGGTGGCCCCGCCGACGTGGCTGGACTTGCCGGTGTCCTCCTCCATGTGGGCGCGCTCGATCTCCACCCGGAAGGTCGAACCGTCCTCCAGCTGCACGTCGAGGTAGCCGTTGAAGGCGATCGGCTCGTCGTACTGCGAGGTCTGGAAGTTCTTGGGCATGTCCGGGTAGAAGTAGTTCTTCCGCGCGAACCGGCACCACTCGGCGATCTCGCAGTTCAGCGCCAGGCCGATCTTGACGGCCGACTCCACGCCGACCGCGTTGACCACCGGGAGCGAGCCCGGCAGGCCCAGGCAGGTCGGGCAGGTCTGGCTGTTCGGCTCGGCACCCAGCTCGGTCGAGCAACCGCAGAACATCTTGGTCTTGGTACCCAGCTCGACGTGGACCTCAAGGCCCATCACCGGGTCGTAGGAGGCCAGTGCGTCGTCGTAGGACACCAGGTTCATGGTGCTCACAAGAATCCCTTCGTCTTCAGTGCTTCTTCGGTGTCCGCAAGCCATCGTCGGTACGACGGCAGCTGGGCGAGGAGCTTCAGGTCGATGTGGTGGGCGAGTAGTTCCATGCTGTCGTCGAGGACGCCGCCGTGCCCCTTGCCGGCGATCGCCTGCCAGACCAGCTTCGCGTAGGCCGGGTGGTCCGGGTCGTTGTGCGCCTTCTCCACCCCGGCCAGGGTCTTGTACGGGTACGCCTCCAGCTTCGCACCCGCGATCGAGCGGCGGATCGCCTCCCGGTCGGCCAGCATCCACGACTCGGTCATCCGGACCGGGACGAGCTCCACGGGCTCGGCGGCCTTCGTCCCCCGCGCCCGTTCGCGGAGCAGAGCCGCCAGCTTCTCGGCGGTGCCGCGCTCCTTCTCGTCGCTGTGCACGAAGACCAGGTGGCAGTCCTGCGCCAGCGCCCAGGCGGACTCGGCCACCTCCTCCGGGGTGCCCGAGCCGGTGACCCTGCGGTCGGCGAGCTCGCAGGCGTGCACCGACACCGGGCCGGGCGCCCGGACGAGCAGCAGTTCCTCCAACTGCCGGGTGATCAGGGTGCGCAGGAACGGCGCGTCACTCACGCCCTCCACGACCAGCCCGGGGTAGAGCGGCCGGTCGCCCTTCACGCCGTCCCCCGTTCCAGGCCGCGCAGCAGCCGCTCCACCGCCTGCGGGGTGGTGGAGCCTCCGGGCTCGGCCTCCGGGTCCCGCGGCCGCAGCGGGCGCGCGGCGGTGATCCGGGAGACCGTCCCTCGCTCCGGGTCGACGTGGTTCGCCTGGTCCAGGAAGACCACGCCTCCGGAGAGATCGGTGCGCAGCGCGGCGAGGAGCGCGGGTGAGTGGGTGGTGACCAGCAGCTGCCCCGGGGCGGTGCGGTCCGCCGGGGTCGGCAGCCCGGCGCCCCGGCCGAGCCGGCGGAGCAGGTCGGCCACCTGGGAGAGGTGCATGCCGTTCTCGATCTCCTCGACGGCGAGCACCCCGGCGCGCTCCCGGTCCCAGTAGGCGGCGAGCAGCGCGAGGGCGCGCAGCGTGCCGTCCGACAGCGAGGCCGGCGAGACCCAGCCGGTGTGCTGGAACTCGACCTCGAAGTCGTACTCGCCCCGGGTCCGGACGACCTCGGTACGGATGTCCCGGACGCCCGGGACCAGCGCGGCGAGGTCGGCCACGAGCCGGGTGAACCGCTCGGGGTCGGTGGCGGCGATCCGGTCCAGGACGACGGCGAGGTTGCCGCCGTGCGGTTCCAGCGGGCCGTCCGCCTCGGGGCGGCCGAGCTCGCGCAGGGCGCCGGGTTCGAGGACGTACGGCTGCCAGCGGGCCGTCTCACGGGCCGTCAGGCCGAGGAGTTCCAGGGTGCCGGCCGCTTCGCGGTACAGGCCGAGCAGGTCGTCCTCGTCGGTCACGGTGGGGTCCCCGAGGATCGGGCCGCCGATCGTGGCGGCCCAGGTACCCGTCCTGGCCGTGAAGGCGTCGCGGGCCCGGACGATGTCGGCCCGCAGGTCGTCCGGGTAACCGAGGCGGTCCATCCAGTCCGTGTCGGCCAGCCGGCTCACCCACACCCGGCTCTCCCGGGTGGCGAGCGCGGCCCGCCGGGGGGCACCCGGCCGGGAGGCGCCCCCGGCCAGGTGCGCCTGCGTCCTCAGCCGGACCGCCAGCGGGCCGTCCTCGGACGGCACCACGGCCCCGACGGTGATCCGGAACGAGTCCCGCAGGGGGGCACGGTCGGCGCCGCCGCGGTGGAAGAGGTCTCGGACGGCCAGCCGTCGGTCGCCGCCCACCGTGGCGTCGAAGCCCTGGTGGACCGTTCCCGACACCAGCCGCAGCGCGTCGAACAGGTTCGACTTGCCCGCGCCGTTGACGCCCAGGAGCACGGTGACCGGATGCACATCGAGTTCGAAGCCGACGAACGACTTGAACCCGTCGATGCGAATCTGGGTGATCATCTCCTACTCCTGTTTCTTCCCTCCCCGGGGCACGGCGGGGGCCCGGCCGCCCCCCCCGGCCCCCCCCCCCCCCCGCCCCCCCCCCCCCCGGCGCCCCCCCCCCCCCCCCCCCCCCCCCCCCCCCCCCCCCCCCCCCCCCCCCCCACG
>NZ_JBISAI010000013.1:0-240598 GCF_044391605.1 Kitasatospora sp. NPDC018619 | reverse complement strand
ATATCTGGTTTCCGCCCGCGCCCACTTTTTCCCCGGGGCCTTTTCTTTTTGTTTTTACACTCTCCCTTTTTTTTTGTCCCCCCCCCGGGGGGGGGGGGGCCCCGGCCCCCCCCCCCGCCCCCCCCCACCGCCGCTAGCCCAGCAGCACGTCGTCCGAGCCCAGCCGGCGCAGCTCGCGCACCAGCAGGGCGGTGCCGGTGACCAGCGCGGCGGCGCCGACCAGGGCGTTGACCAGCTTGAGGGTGTCGTTCTCCTCGCGGGCCCTGCGGACGTCCTTGACCACGGAGACCGCGCCGAACGCGCTGGTGCCGATGGACAGCCACAGGCCGGGCTTGGAGTGCTTGAAGCCCTTCAGCGAAGCGGACTGGGTCCTGGCCTTCTCGTTCTTGCTCACAGTGCCGGTGCCTCCTCCAGCAGGGTGTGCCCCCACTTGTCGTTGAGTGCGGCCTCGACGGCGCCGCCCACGCGGTACAGGCGGTCGTCCGCCATCGCGGGAGCGATGATCTGAAGGCCGACCGGGAGATTGTCCTCCGGAGCCAGGCCGACGGGCAGCGACATGGCCGCGTTGCCCGCCAGGTTCGACGGGATCGTGCACAGGTCGGCCAGGTACATCGCCATCGGGTCGTCGGCGCGCTCGCCGATCGGGAAGGCGGTGGTCGGCGTGGTCGGCGAGACCAGGACGTCCACGCCCGCGAAGGCGGCGTCGAAGTCGCGCGAGATGAGCGTGCGGACCTTCTGGGCCGAGCCGTAGTAGGCGTCGTAGTAGCCCGAGGACAGCGCGTAGGTGCCCAGGATGATGCGGCGCTTGACCTCGGGGCCGAAGCCGGCCTCGCGGGTCAGCGCGGTGACCTCCTCGGCCGAGCGGGTGCCGTCGTCGCCGACCCGCAGGCCGTAGCGCATCGCGTCGAAGCGGGCCAGGTTGGAGGAGCACTCCGACGGCGCGATCAGGTAGTACGCCGGCAGCGCCAGGGTGAAGGACGGGCAGGAGACCTCGACGACCTCGGCGCCCAGCTCGCGCAGCAGCTCCACCGACTCCTCGAAGCGCTGCATCACGCCGGCCTGGTAGCCCTCGCCGGCGAACTCCTTGACCACGCCGATCCGCATGCCGCGGACGTCGCGCATCCGCGCGGCCTCGACCACGGCCGGGACCGGCGCGTCGATCGAGGTGGAGTCCAGCGGGTCGTGCCCCGCGATGGCCTCGTGCAGCAGCGCCGCGTCCAGCACCGTACGGGCGCACGGGCCGCCCTGGTCCAGGCTGCTGGAGAACGCGACCAGGCCGTAGCGGGACACCGAGCCGTAGGTCGGCTTGACGCCGACGGTGCCGGTGACGGCGCCGGGCTGGCGGATCGAGCCGCCGGTGTCGGTGCCGATCGCCAGCGGGGCCTGGAAGGCGGCCAGCGCGGCGGCCGAGCCGCCGCCGGAGCCGCCGGGGATGCGGGAGAGGTCCCACGGGTTGCCGGTCACGCCGTAGGCGGAGTTCTCGGTGGAGGAGCCCATCGCGAACTCGTCCATGTTGGTCTTGCCGAGGATGACGACGTCGGCGGCCTTCAGGCGGCTGGTCAGCGTGGCGTCGTACGGCGGGATCCAGCCTTCGAGCATCTTCGACCCGCAGGTGGTCGGGATGCCCTTGGTGGTGAAGACGTCCTTGAGCGCGAGCGGGACGCCGGCCAGCGGGCCCAGCTCCTCGCCCTTGGCGCGCTTCTCGTCGACGGCCCGGGCGGCGGCCAGCGCGCCCTCGGTGTCGACGTGCAGGAAGGCGTTGACCTTCTCGTCGACGGCCTCGATGCGGTCCAGGTGGGCCTGGGCGACCTCGACGGCCGACACCTCGCCCCTGGCGATGGCGCCCGCGGTCTCGGCGGCGGTGTAGCGAATCAGCTCGGTCATCGGTCAGTCCTCCCCGAGGATCTGCGGCACACGGAAACGCTGCTCCTCGGCGGCGGGGGCGCCGGACAGCGCCTGCTCCGGGGTGAGCGACGGCCGCACCTCGTCCGCGCGCATGACGTTGGTCAGCGGCAGCGGGTGGGAGGTCGGCGGGACGTCCTGTCCGGCGACCTCGGAAACGCGGGCGACCGCGCCGATGATCACGTCGAGCTGCTCGGCGAAGTGGTCCAGCTCTTCGGGCTTCAGCTCAAGACGCGACAGCCGGGCGAGGTGGGCGACCTCCTCGCGCGTGATGCCAGGCATGCAGCGATCCTCAGGGTGAGTTCTGGTGAGACCCGGCGGTGCCTTGCGGGCGGTGCCGGGCCCGGGCAGGAGCAGCCGGCTTCGGCGCTCCGTCCTCGTGGTCTGTGGACCCCATCCTATGGGGCCCGTCCCCCGGCCCGGCCAACGCGGGAGCCGCGGCGCCCGCCACCGGCCGGCGCCGGCGGCCCGGCCGGGGCTACTGCGGCCCGGAGCGGGCCCAGCCCTGCGGCTCGATCTCCCGGTGCGCGGCCTGCACCACCTGGGCCACCGGCGGCAGCGTGGGCGGGATGGCCGGCGGGAGCGTCGGCGGCAGCACCGGCACCGGCGGCCGGGCCGGCTGGACGACGGGCTGGGCGGCCTGGACCGGCTGCACGATCGGTTTGGCGGCCTGGACCGGCTGGACGATCGGCTTCACGCCCTGGACCGGCTGGAAGCCGGCGTGCAACTGGGGCGGCACGCCCAGCCGCTCCACCGGCGGGGCGCCGGTGCGGTGCACCCGCAGCCAGGCGGTGGCCTGCTCGGCCGGCAGCGCGGCCGACACCAGCCAGCCCTGGACGGCGTCCACGCCCATGCAGTGCAGCCGTTCCCAGGTCTCGTCGTCCTCGACGCCCTCGGCGACCACCGTCAGGCCCAGCGAGTGGGCGAGCTCCACCGAGCAGCGGACCACCGCCGCGTCGTGGTCGTCGGCGACCATCCGGGAGACGAAGGAGCGGTCGATCTTCAGCTCGCCGACCGGCAGGCTGCGCAGCCGCACCAGCGAGGAGTGCCCGGTGCCGAAGTCGTCCAGGGACATCCCCACGCCGTAGCCGCGCAGCTCGGCCAGGGTGTCGGCGGCCCGCCGGGAGTCGTCCAGCAGCAGCCGCTCGGTGATCTCCAGCTGGAGCGCGTGGGCCGGCACCTGGTGGCGCACGAGGTGGCCGGCCACCCGCTGGGCGAAGCCGGGGTTCAGCACGTCGCGCGGCGAGACGTTGACCGCGACCTGCACCTGGAGGCCCTGGTCGCGCCAGTACGCGAGCTGGCCGACGGCCGCCTCCAGCACGTAGTCGGTGAGCCGGGGCATCAGGCCGCTGGACTCGGCGAGCCCGACGAACTCGTCCGGCGAGACCTTCCCCTGCCCGGGGCGCTCCCAGCGCAGCAGCGCCTCCAGGCCGACCACCCGGCCGTCGAACGCCACCTTCGGCTGGTAGTGCAGCTGCACCTCGCCGGTCTCCAGCGCCCGGCGCAGGTCCCCCAGCAGCCCGATCCGGTACGGCGTGTCGGCGTCCTGGGTCTCGTCGTACTGGGCGACGCCGCTGCGGCCGGTCTGGGCGTGGCCCATCGCGACGTCGGCCCGGCGCAGCAGCGACTCGGCGTCCTGGGCGTGCTGCGGGTAGACGCAGACGCCGCCGCTGGCCTCCAGGACGAGCAGCAGCCCGTCCAGCCGGATCGGGGCGGCCAGTTCGGTGATCAGCGCCTTGGCGACCCGCTCCAGGCTGTCCGGGCAGTTGATGCCGGGCAGCAGGACGGCGAACTCGTCGCCGCCCATCCGGGCGACCATCGGGCGGCCGCGGCGGTAGTGCCGGGGCAGGCCGGCGAAGACGTCGTCGATGGACTCCCGGGTGGCGCTGCCGGCCGGGCCGCCGGAGCGCAGCGCCCGGTGCAGCCGACGGGAGATGTGAACCAGCAGCCGGTCACCGGCCGTATGGCCGAGTGTGTCGTTGAGTGATCGGAAGCGATCGAGATCGAGCAGGATGAGACCGACGCTGTAGCCCTGCTCACACTCCGCAATCGCCTCCTGGGTGGCGAGCAGCAGGGCCTGACGGTTGGGCAGGTCCGTCAACGGGTCGGTCAGCTGGTCGCGGGCGCGGTCGCGGGCGATCCGCCAGGCGGCCACCAGCACCGCCAGGGGCACGGCGAACAGCGGCAGCAACTCGGGTTCGTACCGGTAGACCAGGACGGCCAGCGGGATGAGCGGCGCGGCTCCGGCCAGCAGCACGCCGAGCAGCAGGACCGCACCCGCCACCCCCTGCGGCGGGCGTGTCGGCGCACCGCCGGTCGTACGATCCATAAGCCCTGTCCTCCGTCGGGCCCGCCCCGTCAGGCCGCCTTACGGTGAGGCACCGTGCCGGTACCGACAGCTGCCGGGCATGGAGCGACCCCCGAGGAGCCCCGGCCCAGCCGGTGCCCCCACCCCTGCTGACACTCTGTTGCGCTCCAGGGTAAGCCGGGGTCCACCCGGTGGGCAGACTTTCGGACAACCGGAAGCGCGTGACCGCGCCCGGGCGCCGCACAGTGACACAATGCCCGCTTTCACGGGGCGGCACCCGGTGACGTTGCATCAGGACGATAACAACACCGATCCGGTCATCAGCCGATCGGGGCGGCTCCGGTTCAGTCCTCGACCGGCTCCTCCTGCGCCTCCCCGGCCTCCTCCGGCTCCGGAAGCCCCAGGTGGGCACGGGCGGCGGCCGGCCCGTCGGCGAGCAGGACGGCGAACCCGGCGTCGTCCAGGACCGGCAGGCCGAGCTGAACGGCCTTGTCGTACTTAGAGCCGGGATTGTCACCGGCGACCACAAAATCGGTCTTCTTCGAAACCGAACCGGTCACCTTCGCTCCACGCGAGGTCAGCGCCTCCTTGGCACCGTCCCGGGTGTGGCCGGCCAGGGTGCCCGTCACCACGACGGTCAGCCCCTCCAGCGGGCGCTCCGCCTCCTCCTCGTCCGCGAACTCCTCGGTGAAGCGGACGCCGTCCGCCTCCCAGTTCTCCAGGATCCTGCGGTGCCAGGGCTCCGCGTACCACTCCCGGATCGAGCGGGCGATGGTCGGACCGACCCCCTCGACGGCCGCCAGCTGCTCCTCGGTGGCCTCGAAGACCTTCTTCAGGTCGCGGAACTCCCGGGCCAGCTCCTGGGCCGCCACCGGGCCGACGTGCCGGATCGACAGCCCGTTGAGGATCCGCCAGAGCGGGCGCTGCTTGGCCAGCTCCAGGTTGTCGAGCAGGGTCTGGAGCGACTTCTTCGGCTCGCCCTTGGTGGTGGCGAAGAAGAAGACCTCCTTCTGCCGGCCCGTCCGGTCGTCCAGCTTGGGCATGCCCGTCTTCGGGTCCCGGACCAGCACCTTGATCGGCAGCAGCTTCTCCGGCGTCAGGCGGAAGATGTCCGCCTCGTTGCGCACCGGCGCCTCGGCCGGCTCCAGCGGCTGGGTCAGCGCGGTCGCCGCGACGTAGCCGAGGCCCTCGACGTCCAGCGAGGACCGCCCGCCGAGGAAGGCGATCCGCTCGCGGATCTGGGCCGGGCAGAACTCCGCGTTCGGACAGCGCAGGTCGATGTCCCCCTCGGACATCGGGCGCAGCTCGCTGCCGCACTCCGGGCAGTGCGAGGGCATCACGAAGGCCTGCTCGGTGCCGTCCCGCAGGTCGTAGACCGGGCCGAGGATCTCCGGGATGACGTCACCGGCCTTGCGCAGCACCACGGTGTCGCCGAGCAGCACCTCCTTGGCCTTGACGACCTCCTGGTTGTGCAGCGTCGCGAACTGCACCATCGAGCCCGCCACCTTGACCGGCTCCGCCAGCACCGCGTACGGGGTGGCCCGGCCGGTGCGGCCGATGCCGACCTTGATCGCGGCCAGCTTGCCGGTGACCTCCTCCGGCGGGTACTTCCAGGCGATCGCCCAGCGCGGGGACTTCGAGGTGCTGCCCAGCCGGCCCTGGAGGGCGATCTCGTCCACCTTCACCACGACGCCGTCGATCTCGTGCTCGACCGAGTGCCGCTGCTCGCCGAAGTGCTTGATGAAGGCCCGCACCTCGGCCAGCGTCCCGACGACCTTGTTGTGCCGGGCGGTGGGCAGCCCCCAGTCGTGCAGCAGCTGGTAGGCGTGCGACTGGTTGTCGATGTCGAAGCCCACCCGGGCACCGATCCCGTGCACCACCATGTGCAGCGGGCGGGAGGCGGTGACGTGCGGGTCCTTCTGGCGCAGCGAGCCGGCGGCGGCGTTCCGGGGGTTCATGAACAGCCGGATCATCGCCCGCGGCCGCTTGCCCTCCGCGGCGCGCACCTCGTTCTCCTGCCGGCGGCGCTCGTTCTCCTCGGCGAAGGAGGCGTTGAGCGCGTCGAAGGCCTCGGTCGGGAAGTAGACCTCGCCGCGGACCTCGACCAGCTCGGGGACGTCGTCGCCCTTGAGCTGGTGCGGGATCTCCTTGATGGTGCGGACGTTGGCCGTGATGTCCTCGCCGACCCGGCCGTCGCCGCGCGTCGCCGCCTGCACCAACTGGCCCCTCTCGTAGGTGAGGTTGACCGCCAGGCCGTCCACCTTGAGCTCGCACAGGTAGTGGTAGTCGATGCCGTCCAGCTCGGTGGCGACCCGCTCGGCCCAGGCGGCGAGCTCCTCGTCGTCCATCGCGTTGTCCAGGCTGAGCAGCCGCTCCCGGTGCTCCACCTCGGCGAACAGCCCGGCGGCGGCGCCGCCGACCTTCTGGCTGGGCGAGTCCGGGGTGACCAGGGCGGGGTGCTCGGCCTCCAGCGCCTCCAGCTCCCGCATCAGCGCGTCGAACTCGGCGTCGCTGATGATCGGCGCGTCCTGCTCGTAGTACCGGGCGCGGTGGTCGGTGATCTCCTGCGCCAGCTCGGCGTGCCGCCCGCGCACCTCCGCCGGGATGTCCTCCCAGCCCTCGACAGCCGTCACCGCAAGCCCTCCTACGCTCTCATTCCGGGTTGTCCACCAGGCTCTGCGCCGCCCGCGCCGCCGACGACAGCGCCCTGCGCGCGTACGCCGGGGAGGCCCCGGCCAGCCCGCAGGCCGGCGTCACCAGCACACGGCGGCCCAGCAGCTCCGGGGCGAACCCGAGCCTGCGCCACAAGATCCTGACACCCTGGACACTACCGGCAGGGTCTGACACGGCCTGGTCAGTGACGGGGACGACACCGGCGAGGATCGTCGTGCCGCCCTCCACGGCCTCCCCGAGGTCGTCGTCCTGGCGCTCGGTGAGGAGGGAGAAGTCCAGCGAGATCCCGACGACGCCGGCGCGGCGCAGCAGCGGGATCGGGACGTCCGGGGCGCAGCTGTGCACCACCACCGGCGCGTCGACGCTGCCGACCACCTCCCGCAGCACCTCCTCGGCGACCTGCCGGTCCACGGCGCGCAGCCGCTGGAAGCCGCTCGCGGTCTTCACCGACCCGGCCAGCACGGCCGGCAGCGAGGGCTCGTCCAGCTGGAGCACCACCTCGGCCCCCGGCACCCGCCGGCGGACGTCCGCGAGATGGCGGCGCAGGCCCTCGGCGAGCGAGCCGGCCACGTCCCGGCAGGCCCCGCGGTCGGAGAGCGCCTTCTCGCCGTGCTTGAGCTCGATGTTCGCCGCCAGCGTCCACGGGCCGACGGCCTGGACCTTGAGCGCCCCCCGGTAGCCCTGGGTGAACTCCTCCAGCGCGTCCAGGTCCTCGCCGAGCCAGGAGTGGGCGCGCCGGGTGTCCCGGCCCGGGCGGTCGGTGAACCGCCAGCCGCTCGGCTCGGTCTGCGCGAAGAGCTCGACCAGCAGCCCGGCGCTGCGGCCGATCATGTCCGCCCCGGGCCCGCGGGCGGGCAGCTCGGGCAGGAACGGCAGGTGCTCCAGTGCGCCGGTGGAGGTCTTGGCGGCCTCCCGGGCGTCGGTGCCGGGCAGCGATCCGACGCCGGTGGCGGCGCCGCGCAGGTCGTGGAAGGCGTGTCGAGTGCTCACCCTCCGAGCCTACTCAGCCGGACGGCCCCGGCGCCGAGCGCGGGGCTCGGTGCCGGGGCCGTCGGGGGGTGGGGCCGGTCAGTACGCCTGGAAGCCGAACGTGTCGACGATGAGGTGCACCGGGGCGCCGCTCGCGTTGAAGAAGGACACCTTGCCGTCCTTGACCGGCACGACCACCTGGTTGGCGATGGTCTCCCCGGGCAGGAAGTTCAGGTTCGAGGCGTTGGGCGCCGGGTCGCCGTGCGGGTAGACGGTCAGGTGGCCCGCGGCGCCGGGCTCGACGGCTGTGACGTTCAGGGTCATCCCGGCGAGGTAGGGGTAGTGGGCGAGGTCGAGGGTGAGGGTGCCCCAGGCCGGGACGGGGGCGCTGCCGCCCGGCCGGTCGCGGGTGTCCAGCAGCCGGGACGGGCCTTCGGGGTGGTAGGCGATCCGGCCCTCGGCGGTGTAGTGGCCCGCGAGGTCGGCGATCACGTGCACGGTGTCGCCGGAGGCGTTGTAGAAGGACACCCTGCCGTCCTTCACCGGCACCGTCACCAGGTTCGCCACCGTACGACCGGCCGTCCAGTTCAGCGTGGAGGTCTCCGGCCGCTGCCCGCCGTGCGGGTACACGGTCAGATGCCCGTCCGCCTGCGGCTCCGTCACCGTCACGTTCATCGTCACCGCCGTGACGCCCTCCGCCGGAACATCCGCGAGGCCCGCCACCGGGAGGTCCACCGTGCCCCAGGCGGGCACCGCCTGCGCCGCCGGCACCCCGATCGGCGCCCGGGTGTCCAGCAGCCGCGTCGGGCCCTGCGGGTGGAACAGCGAGCCCTTGGCGCTGTGGTAGCCCGCGAGGTCGGCGATCAGGTGCCCGGTGTCGCCGCTCGCGTTGTAGAACGACACCCTGCCGTCCTTCACCGGCACCGTCACCAGGTTCGCCACCGTACGACCGGCCGTCCAGTTCAGCGTGGAGGTCTCCGGCCGCTGCCCGCCGTGCGGGTACACGGTCAGATGCCCGTCCGCCTGCGGCTCCGTCACCGTCACGTTCATCGTCACCGCCGTGACGCCCTCCGCCGGAACACCCGCGAGGCCCGCCACCGGGAGGTCCACCGTGCCCCAGGCGGGCACCGCCTGCGCCGCCGGCACCCCGATCGGCGCCCGGGTGTCCAGCAGCCGCGTCGGGCCCGCCGGGGTGAAGGCACTGCCGATGGAGGACCGTTCGGTCGCGCCGCGGTCGCGGATGCCGCTGCCGGTACCGGTGTTGGGCACCGTCGGGTCGTCGCCGGGTGCCCTGCCGTCGCTGCCGGTCGGCAGCATGCCCGGGGCGTTCTCGTCCGCCGAGTCGACCTTGTGGTCCGGCGGTGCGTCCGGGCCCCGGTCCACCCAGCTGGGCGCCACGAAGTCGTGCTCCCCCTGGCCGGTGGCCGCGGTGAACTCCTCCTGGGAGGAGTACGGGCGGGCGGCCCAGCTGTAGGCCGGGCCGCCGCTGCGCGAGTCGACCACGTTGTAGTCGGCCCTGCTGCCCGCGGTGGCCTCGGGTCCGACGGTGATGCCGACGGCGCCGGCCGCCTGGGCACCGCACGGCCGCCAACTGTTCGCGGTGTTCACCACGTTGTTCTCGACCACGGCGCCGGCCGAGCCGCCGTCCAGCACGACGCCCCGGGCGCAGGGCGCGTCGACGGTGTTGGCCACCACCACGGTGTTCGGGGCGTCCTTCACCACGATGCCGGGCACGGTCGCGATCCCCGAACCGGGCTTGTACACCTGGTTGGTGGTCACCACCGTGCCGGTGGAGCCACCGTCCACGAGGATCGCCGGGTCCTGGTAGGAGCCGACCCTGCCGCGCCCGAAGCGCACGTCGGCGGAGCCGTTGGTGACGCGCACGGTGGCACCCTCGGCGAGGGACACCCGGTCGAAGGAGACGTCGTGGGCTCCGTCCACCAGGAGGGCGCTCTTCGGAGCCGCGGTGACGTCGAAGTTCTCGAAGCGGAGGTGGTCGACACCCTTGACGACGAACCCGTGGACGGGAGCCGCCTGGTCGCCGATCTGCGCGCTCGCACCCCAGGGGCCGGTGACGCCGCGGAAGGTGATCGGCGCCCCGGCGGTCCCCGACCGGGTGAAGGTCAGCTCCTCGTTGTAGGTGCCCTCGGCGATCTCGACCGTCTGGCCCGGCTGGGCGGCGGCCACCGCCGCACCGATGGTGCAGTACGGCGCCGACGCGGTGCCGGTGCCGCTGTCGGTGCAGCCGGTCGTGCGGTTGACGTGGAGCGTGCTGCCCGCCGCGGCCGCGCCGCCCGCGGAGACGGCCGGCAGACCGACCGCCCCGAGCAGCGTCACACCGACGGCGAGAGCCGTACGGAAGCTGGAAATGGGAACCCCCCTGGGCACTTTGGAGCACTTGTGACGCATGTCGGCTCCCCGGCGATCGGGAAAGATCGCACCGAGAGCGTGCGGATCATTCCACGGCCCCGGAGCCCCCGCCAAGGAGTTTCCGCAGACCTCCGGGCCGGACGCCGAACGGCCCCCGGTGCCGAGCGCGGGCTCGGTGCCGGGGGCCGTTCGTACGGAGCCGGTCAGTACGCCTGATAGCCGAACAGGTCGACGATCAGGTGCACCGGCGCGCCGCTCGCGTTGAAGAACGAGACCCTGCCGTCCTTGACCGGCACGACCACCTGGTTGGCGATGGTCTCCCCGGGCAGGAAGTTCAGGTTCGAGGCGTTGGGCGCCGGGTCGCCGTGCGGGTAGACGGTCAGGTGGCCGTCGGTGCCCGGCTCGGTGACCGTCACGTTCAGGGTCAGCGCCGTGACGTTCGGGATCTCGCCGACCGGGATCTCCACCGTGCCCCAGGCCGGGACGGTGCCCGCGGGGCGGGCCTCCGAGTCCCAGTGGGCGTCCTGGCGGGTGTCGAGGAGCCGGTACGGCCCGGCCGGGCGGTAGCTGGTCCTGCCGTCGGCGCTGTAGTAGCCCGCGAGGTCCGCGATCAGGTGCACGGTGCCGCCGGAGGCGTTGTAGAAGGACACCCTGCCGTCCTTCACCGGCACCGTCACCAGGTTCGGGATCGTCCGCCCGGCCGTCCAGTTGAGGTTGGAGGCGTCCGGTGCCTTGCCGCCGTGCGGGTAGACGGTCAGGTGGCCGTCCTGCTCCGGGTCGGTGACCGTCACGTTCATCGTCACGGCGGTGACACCGGCGGCCGGGACGCCGGCGACCCCGGCGACCGGCAGGTCGACGGTGCCCCAGGCGGGCACGGCCTGCGCCGCCGGGGCGCCGATCGGCGCCCGGGTGTCCAGCAGCCGCGTCGGCCCCTGGGCGTGGAACAGCGAGCCCTGGGTGCCGTAGTAGCCCGCGAGGTCGGCGATCAGGTGCACGGTGCCGCCGGAGGCGTTGTAGAAGGACACCCTGCCGTCCTTCACCGGCACCGTCACCAGGTTCGGGATCGTCCGCCCCGCCACCCAGTTCAGGTTCGACGAGTTCGGCGCCTCGTCCCCGTGCGGGTAGACGGTCAGGTGGCCGTCGGCGCCCGGCTCCGTCACCGTGACGTTCAGGGTCACCGCCGTCACGCCCTCGGCCGGGACGCCGGCGACGCCGGTGACCGGCAGGTCGACGGTGCCCCAGGCGGGCACGGCCTGCGCCGCCGGGACGCCGATCGGGGCCCGGGTGTCCAGCAGCCGCGTCGGCCCGGCCGGGGTGAAGGCGCTGCCCACGTCGAGGTTCTCGTTGGCGCCGCGGTCGCGGGTGCCGCGGCCCGTCCCGGTGTTGGGCACCGTCACGTCGTCCACCGGGGCCCAGCCCCCGCGGTCGGACGGCAGCATCCCGGGGGCGTTCTCGTCCGCCGAGTCGATGGTGACGTCCGGCAGGGCGTCCGGGCCCTTCCGGACCCACGACGGGGCGACGAAGTCGTGCGCGCCCTGGCCGGTGGCGGCGGTGAACGCCTGCTGGGTGCCGTACGTCGTACCGGCCCAGCTGTAGGCGGCGCCGCCGCTGCGCGAGTCGACCACGTTGTAGTCGGCCCTGGTGCCCGCGGCGGCGGCCGCCCCGACGGTGATGCCGGTGGCGCCGGCGGCCTTGGCTCCGCAGGGCTTCTCGAAGGAGGCCGCCGTGTTCACCACGTTGTTCTCGACCACCGCTCCGGTCGAGGCGCCGTCCAGCACGATCCCCGCGAAGCAGCTGGTGGCCAGCGTGTTGCTCACCACGACGGTGTTCGGCGCGTCCTGCACCAGGATGCCGGTCATGTCGTAGCCGGAGTTGGGCTGCAGCACGTTGGTGGTCAGCACGGTGCCGGTGGAGCCGCCGTCGACGGTGATCGTCGGCCCCCGCCCGCCGATGCTGCCGCGCCCGAACGTCACGCCGTCCGACCGGCCGGTGACCCGCACGCCGGTGCCGTCGAGGACGGAGGTGTTGTCGAACACCACGTCACGGGCGCCGTCGACCACCACCGCCGGCGTCTGGAAGGCGGGCATGACGGTCAGGTTCTCGAAGCGGACGTGCTGGGCGCCCCTGACCGTGAAGGTGCCGGCCGGCTTGCCCCAGCTGCCGATCCGAGCGCCGCCGCCCGGGCTGTAGTCGTTCCGCTTGGCCCGGAAGGTGATCGGCGCCCCGGCCGTGCCCGACGCGGTGACGGTCAGGTCCTCGGTGTACTCGCCGTCGGCGATGTCCACCGTCTGGCCCGGCTGGACGGCGGCCGCCGCCGCACCGATGGTGCAGTACGGCGCCGCCTGGGCACCGGTTCCGCTGTCGGTGCAGTGCGCACCCGCCGCGTTGTCGACGTAGAGCGTGCCGCCCGCCGCGGCCGCGGTGCCCGCGGAGACGGCCGGCAGACCGACCGCTCCGAGCAGCGTCACACCGGCGGCGAGGGCCGTACGGAATCTGGAAATGGGAGCCCTCCTGGGCGACTTGAAGCGCGAATGACGCTTTCTGCCCTCGCCTGGTCATCCTTGATCGACTGGAGGGCGGAGCGGATCATTCCACAACCGCAGGGGCCGCGCCAACGACAATTCCGCAGGCCACCGGGGAAGCACGGACGGCCCCGCCGCCGAGCGCGCGGCTCGGCGGCGGGGCCGTCAGGGGCTCCGCCGCGTACGGGAGGCCGGCCGGGCCGGCTCCCCGTACGGGCGCTACCGCCCGGGGCGGACGGTGATGTCGGTGATCTCCGCGTCGCGCGAGGCGTCGAGGGCGGCGAGGATGGCCCTGGCCACGGACCCGGGCTCGATCCAGCGGTCCGCGTCGTACTCCCTGCCCTCCTGCCGGTGCACCTTGACCTGCATCGCGGTGGCGGTGCGGCCGGGGTAGACGGAGGTGACCCGGACGCCGTGGGGGTGCTCCTCGGCGCGCAGCGCGTCCGCGAGCGCCTTGAGGCCGTGCTTGCTGGCCGCGTACGCGGACCACTCGGCGTGGGCGTTGAGGCCGGCGCCGGAGTTCACGAAGAGCACGTGGCCCTTGACGAGCCGCAGGGACGGCAGCAGCAGGCGGGTCAGCTCGGCGGGGGCGACGAGGTTGACGTTGAGCGTCTCCTGCCAGGCCTTGGGGGTCAGGTCGCCGACCGGACCGAGCTCGACGACCCCCGCGACGTGCAGCAGGGAGTCCAGCTCGACGGGCAGCTGCTGGTGCCCGAAGGCCCAGGACAGCTTGCCCGGGTCGCCGAGGTCCCCGACGAGGGTCTTCGCCCCGGGGAAGCGCTCGCGCAGTTCGGCGGCCCGACGGGCGTCGCGGGCCAGCAGCCAGAGTTCGTCCCCGCGCTCGGCGAGCTTCTCGGCCAGGACGGCGCCGATGCCGGAGCCCGCGCCGGTGATCAGATGTGCAGCCATGGTCCCGATCCTCTCAGGCCTTGAGCTGCGCGAAGGCCTCGGCGGGCGTGTCCGCGAAGGTGATCAGCTCGGTGAGCGGGCGGGGCAGGAAGCCCTCGGCGGCCATCCGCTCCAGCTGGGTGCGCAGGCCCGCGTAGAAGCCCTCGGTGTCCAGGACGACCACCGGCTTGTCGAACATCCCGTGCTTCCTGAGCTCCAGGACCTCGGTGACCTCGTCCAGGGTGCCCAGCCCGCCGACCAGCACCACGATCGCGTCCGCCCGCGAGACCAGCTCCCGCTTGCGTTCGGCGAGGTCGGGCGTCCACAGCAGCTCGTCGGCGCCGACGTACGCCTTGTGCCGCAGCATCTCCACCATCACGCCGACGAGCCTGCCGCCCGCCGCCTTCACCTCGTCGGCCAGCAGTCCCATCAGCCCGGCGTTCGAGCCGCCCCACACCAGGGTGTGCCCGCCCTCCCCCAGGAGTCGGGCGAACTCCGCGGCCGGGGCGGAGTAGCGGTCGTCGAGCGAGTACGCGGAGCAGAAGACAGAGATATTCATGATGGCGTCTGGTCTATCACGCCGCTCAGGCGGTGACGGCCGGGCGCTCGGTGGTGGCGATGGTGGCGGAGCCGACGACCCTCGTCCCGTCGTAGAGGACCACGGCCTGGCCGGGGGCGATGCCGCGCACCGGGGTGTCGAGCCGGACCCTCAGCTCGCCGTCCACCACCGAGGCGCTCACCGGCACCTCCTCGCCGTGGGCGCGCAGCTGGGCGGTGTAGCGCCCGCCCGCCGGCGGCTCGGTGCCGCACCAGCGGGGGCGGATGGCGGTCAACCCGGTGACGTCGAGTCCCTCGACCGGGCCGACGGTGACGGTGTTGTCGACCGGGGAGATGTCCAGCACGTAGCGCGGCTTGCCGTCGGCCGCCGGGCGGCCGATCCGCAGGCCCTTGCGCTGGCCGATGGTGAAGCCGTACGCGCCGTCGTGCTCGCCGAGCTTGGTGCCGTCGACGTCGAGGATGTCGCCGGTCGCGGTGCCGAGGTGCTTGGCCAGGAAGCCCTGGGTGTCGCCGTCGGCGATGAAGCAGATGTCGTGGCTGTCCGGCTTCCTGGCGACGGCCAGGCCGCGGCGCTCGGCCTCGGCCCGGATCTCCTCCTTGGTGGTGTCGCCGAGCGGGAAGAGCGAGTGGGCGAGCTGGTCGGCGTCGAGCACGCCGAGCACGTACGACTGGTCCTTGGCGCCGTCCACGGCCCGGTGCAGCTCGCGCGAGCCGTCCGGCAGGTCGACGATCCGGGCGTAGTGGCCGGTGCAGACGGCGTCGAAGCCGAGCGCGACCGCCTTGTCCAGCAGCGCCGCGAACTTGATCTTCTCGTTGCAGCGCAGGCAGGGGTTGGGCGTGCGCCCGGCCGCGTACTCGGCGACGAAGTCGTCGATGACGTCCTCGCGGAAGCGCTCGGCGAGGTCCCAGACGTAGAAGGGGATGCCGATCACGTCGGCCGCGCGCCAGGCGTCCCGGGAGTCCTCGATGGTGCAGCAGCCGCGCGCGCCGGTCCGGAAGGACTGCGGGTTGCCGGACAGCGCCAAGTGGACGCCGGTCACCTCGTGGCCCGCTTCCACCGCGCGGGCGGCGGCGACGGCGGAGTCGACTCCGCCGGACATCGCCGCGAGCACGCGCAGCCGGCCGGTGGACGGAGTGGTCGGGGCACCCGGGAAGTCAGTCATGATGGCAACAAGGGTACGGGGTGGCCCGCCTGTTCCCGGCGCCGAGATCAGCGCCGGACGGAGGCCAGCCCCGCGTTGCGCGCCCGCTGCACCGCCGGCCCGATGGCCTGCGCGAGCGCCGTCACGTCCTCCCGCACCGAGGTGTGCCCGAGCGAGAACCGCAGCGAGGCGCGCGCCAGCAGCGGGTCCACGCCCATCGCGAGCAGCACGTGGCTGGGCTGCGGCACCCCGGCGGAGCAGGCGGAGCCGGTCGAGCACTCGATGCCCTGGGCGTCCAGCAGCATCAGCAGGGCGTCGCCCTCGCAGCCGGGGAAGGAGAAGTGGGCGTTGGCGGGCAGCCGGCCCCCGGGCGACGGGTCGCCGTTGAGGACGGCGTCCGGCACGGCGGCCAGCACCGAGGCCACCAGTTCGTCCCGCAGCGCGCCCAGCGTGACGGCGTGCTCGGCCCGCCGCTCGACGGCGAGCGCCGCGGCGGCCGCGAAGCCCGCCGACCCGGGGGCGTCCAGGGTGCCGGAGCGCACGTCGCGCTCCTGCCCGCCGCCGTGCAGCAGCGGTACGGGCGTGGCGCCCCGGGAGAGCAGCAGCGCGCCGATGCCGAACGGGCCGCCGATCTTGTGCCCGGTGACGGTGAGCGCGGTGAGCCCGGACTCCGCGAAGGAGACCGGGACCTGGCCGAGCGCCTGCACCGCGTCGGCATGCACCGGGATGCCGTACTCGGCGGCCACGGCGGTCAGTTCGCGCACCGGCTGGACGGTGCCCACCTCGTTGTTGGCCCACATCACGGTGACCAGCGCCACCGAGGCCGGATCGCGTTCGACCGCCGAGCGCAGCGCCTCCGGGTGCACCCGGCCGTACCCGTCCACCGGCAGGTACTCGACCTCGGCGCCCTCGTGCTCGGAGAGCCAGTGCACCGCGTCCAGCACCGCGTGGTGCTCGACCGGGCTGCACAGCACCCGGGTGCGGGCCGGGTCGGCGTCCCGGCGGGCCCAGTAGAGGCCCTTGACCGCCAGGTTGTCGGACTCGGTGCCGCCGCCGGTGAGGACGATCTCGCTGGGGCGCGCGCCCAACGACTCGGCCAGCGACTCCCGGGACTCCTCGACCACCCGGCGGGCCCGGCGGCCGGCCGTGTGCAGGGCCGAGGCGTTGCCGACCACCCCCAGGTGCGCCGTCATCGCGGCGATCGCCTCGGGCAGCATCGGCGTGGTCGCCGCATGGTCCAGGTATGGCATAACCATCCGATTGTAGAGTGCGGTACCGCGCGGCCCTCCGGGCCCACGGGTCGATGGCACCGATCCGGCCAACCGCCGGCCGCCCGCGCCGCCCCCGGCGCACCAGGGACGGACGGCCGCGTCCGGCACTGGTTTGTACCACTGAGCCACCCAGCGGTTAGCCTGACGCCACCAGTCAGCCGGATCCACGGGAAACGCCATGTCGCAGTCGGTCGACCGCGCGCTGACCCTGCTCGACGCACTCGGCGACGCGCCGCTCTCGCTGGAGCAGGCCGCCAGCAGCCTCGGAGTGCACAAGTCCACCGCCCTGCGGCTGCTGCGCACCCTGGAGGAGCACGGCTTCGCCCGCCGCCAGCCCGACCTGCGCTACCGGCTCGGCGGCCGGGTGCTGTCGCTGGCCCACCGCGCGCTGGAGGACTTCGACGTCCGGCAGGTCGCCGCGCCCTTCCTCGCCGCCCTCAACGCCCGCTGCGGCTACACCGTGCGGCTCGCCGTGCTGCACGACGGCGAGGTGCTCTACCTGGACGAGGTGGCCGGGCTGCCGGGCACCGAGCCGTCCCGGCTCGGGCGCCGGGCCCCGGTCGAGGGGACGGCGGTGGGCCGGGTGCTGCTGGCCGGGCTGTCCGCGGGCGGCCTGCGCGAGGAGCCGGAGCTGGCGGCGGTGCGCCGCCGGGGCTGGGCGGCCGAGTCCCGCGAGCACCGGGAGCCGGTGACCTGCGTGGCCGCGCCGGTCGCGGGCAGCGGCGGGCGGACGGTCGCGGCCTGCGCGCTGAGCGCCCCGGCGAGCGAGGTGCCGCCGGCCGAACTGGCCCGGATGGTGCCGGAACTGCTCTGCACGGCCGAGGCGATCTCGCTCGCGTACGGCGGCTCGCCTACTCCTCGCTGGTGCGAGAACCGTTGCGGTGCCAGGCGCGGGGGGCACGCCAGCCGTACCGCAGGGCGAGCATCCGCAGCCCGAAGGCGGTGAGCGCGGCGGCGGTGCCGGTCAGGCCGGTGAGGCTGTCGGCGGCGATCAGCAGGGCGACGACGGTGGCCCCGACCAGGGCAGGGACGGCGTAGATCTCCCGGTCCCAGCGCAGCAGCGAGGGGATCTCCCCGGCCAGCACGTCACGGATCACGCCGCCGCCGGCCGCGGTCACCATGCCGAGGGCGATCGCCGAGACGGCGCCGAGCCCGAAGTCGTGCGCCTTGGCGGTGCCGGTCACGCAGAACAGCCCGAGCCCGAGCGCGTCCAGGGTCTGCACCGCCCGGTTGATCCGCTCGACCTCCGGGTGCAGGAAGAAGACCACCAGCGCGGCGGCCAGCGGGGTCACGAAGTAGCCGAGGTTGGTGAACGCGGCGACCGGCGTCGCGCCGATCACCAGGTCGCGGATCACCCCGCCGCCCAGTGCGGTGGCCTCGGCCAGCACGCCGATGCCGAAGATGTCCATGTTCTTGCGGACGGCGAGCAGGCCCCCGGAGAGGGCGAAGACGAAGATGCCGACGAGGTCCAGCGACTGCTGCACATCGGACGGGAAGAGCTGGGATGTCACCGTCCATGTGTACCCGATGCGTCCTGCGCCCCGGTGAACGTCCTCGGTCCGCTAGCCTCCGGCTGTGAAGCTCGTGAAGCCCCGGTCGCTGCGGTCGCCGCGGTCGACCCCGCCGACGCCGTCGAAGCCGCCGCACTCCCCCGCCGCCGCGCGGCTGGGCTGGCTCGACGCGCTGCGCGGCATCGCCGCCCTCGCCGTCGCCATGCACCACTTCGGGCTGCTCGACAAGATCCCCCACGCGGGCCGCCTCGCGCACCACCTGGACCTCGGCTTCTTCGGCGTGATGCTGTTCTTCCTGGTCAGCGGGTACATCATCCCGGCCTCGCTGGAACGGCGCGGCGACGTCCGGGCGTTCTGGACCGGCCGGCTGTTCCGCATCTACCCGGCGGTGGCCGTCGCGGTCGCGGCGAGCCTGCTGGTGCTGCCCCGCGGCGACCAGGTCGTCCAGGCCTTCTCCTTCGAGCACCCGGGGCTGTCGTTCGCCGCCAACGGCCTGCTGCTCCAGGACCTGCTGGGGGTGCCCAGCGCGCTCGGGGTGATGTGGTCGCTCACCTACGAGATGGTCTTCTACTACTTCGTCTGTGCCCTCTTCGTGCGGGGCTGGCACCGGCACAGCGCGCCGATCGCGGTCGGCTTCGCGGCCGTCGCCCTGGTGCTCGGCACCTGGCTGCCGATCGGCGGCCTCTCGGTGGACCTGCCGGCCACCCGGCACCTGGTGGCCGCGGCCGGGATCGTGGTGCTGACGGCGATGGCCTGCATCGCCACCGCCCGCCCGGACCTGACGCGTTGGGGCGCGCTGCTGCTCGGCGGCCTGGGGCTGGTCCTGATCACGGTGAACAACCGGTCGACCGGCTTCGAGACCATGCTGGTCTTCGCGACGATGTTCGCCGGCACCGTGCTGTACCGGTGGGAGCACGGCGCCCTCGACCGGCTCCCCGCCCTGCTCTGCTGCGCCTTCGTGCTCGTCACCGGCGTCACGGTCGGCTACCTGTACAACCGCGACACCGCGCTGTGGCACACCTGGACCCCGTCCTGGCAGGCCTTCTCGCTCGCCTACCTGGCGGCCTGGGCCCTGTTCGCGGCCGCCATGCTGCTGCGCCGCCGCCGGTTCCCGCGCTGGCTCAGCGGGCTCGGCACGATCAGCTTCTCGGTGTACCTGCTGCACGGCCCGCTGATGTACGTCCTCGGCTGGAAGCTCCGGAGCCTGCCGCCGATCGTCGGGCTGAAGGGCCAGGCCGCGCTCACCCTCGGCTACCTGGCGGCACTGGTGGTGCTCGCGTACCTCTCGTACCGGCTGGTCGAGATCCCCTTCCAGCACCTGGGCCGCCGGGTGGTCCGGGCGCTGGACCGCCGCTTCCCGGCGCCCGGCCCGCAGCCGCTCGCCGCGGCCGCCCCGGCCCCGCGCGCGCCGGAGGCCGCCGCCGGCGCCTGAGGAGGCACCGGGTCGTCGGGCGAACGGGCCCGGGCCCGCGGTTCACCGGCGCTCAGCCGGCGCAGGCCTCCGCCTCCGCCAGGTACCGCGCCACCGGCCCGAGCGTCAGCATCCCGCTGGCGGCGCCGGCGTGTTCCGCCCTGGCCTCGCGCAGGGCGGCCGCCGAGCGTGCGGCGGGGCCGCGCTCGCCGAGGCGTACGGCGGCGCGGGCGGTCAGGCACCACAGGGCCTCCTGGAGGTGGTCGTGCGGCGGGTCGGGCACCGCGGCCAGCGCGGTGCGGGCCTCCTCGACCCGGTCCTGGGCGAGCAGCACCAGCGGCCGCGCCCAGGGCCGGTACGGGCCCCAGTCGAGGTGCGGGTCGGTGGGGGCGGGCCGGTCGTGCAGCAGGCGCAGCCCCAGCAGGGCGAGCGGGAACAGGCCCCGGTGCAGCCCCGGCATCCCGGCCGTCCGCAGGGCGTCCTCGGCGGCGCGGTAGAGCGCCGCGGCCGTCGCGGCGCTCGGTCCGCCGGGTTCGGTGCTGCGGGCGGCCGCGGCCCGGGCCCGGAACCATCCGGTGAGGACGGGGACGAGCGGGGCCTCGGTGACGGCGGCGAGCCGTTCGGCGGCCTCGGCGTGCGCCGCGGCGGCGTCGAGGTCGCCGAGGGCCGAGGCGCACTGCAGGCGGACGAGCCGGCCGAGTACGGCGAAGTTCGGCAGCTCGTGCCGGGTGGCCAGGTCGAGGATCCGCGCGCCGGTGCTGTCCCGTTCCGCCGCGAGGCCGGGGCGGGTGAAGGTCTGGAGCAGCACCCCGTTGAGGGCGAACGCCAGCAGGGCGGGATCGGCCAGGCCGCGGGCCAGCGCCTCGGCCTGGCGGGCCGCTTCCCGCGCGCGCTCCCGCTCGGTCGCGGACAGGTCGGCGCTGCGGCTCTCGACGGCGACCGTGGCCAGCAGGCGGGCACGCAGGTCGGCGGGGCCCTCCGGGCCGAGCCCGGTGAGCGTGCGCTCGGCGGCCGCGACGACGGCGCGGGACTGCTCGGGGTCGTCGGCCCGGCTCCAGAGGGCGGGCACGTCGTAGGCGGCGATGATCCGGGCGGTCAGCGCGAGGTCTCCGGTGCGTTCCGCCGCCCGGATGGCGGCGAGGCGGTCGCGCCGGGAGCGCACGAGGGCGTCGCCGCCCGCCAGCGCGAGGGTGCGGGCGAGGTCCACGGTGGTGCGCGGGCCGAGCCGGACACCGCGGCCGGGCCACGCCGCGGGTGCGCCTTCGTCGGGCACGGCGCCGTTGAGGATGTCCGTCTCCAGGCGCCGGAGGTCGGCGCTGGGATCGAGTCCGAGCTGGTCGACGAGCATCGCGCGGGCGCGGCGCAGCGCGGCCAGCGCGTCGGCCCGGCGGCCCGCCCGGTACAGCGCGCGGGCCAGCAGCTCCCAGGCCGGCTCGCGCCACGGGTGCTCGCCGACGTGGGCGTCGAGGTCGGCGACGAGGTCGGCCCCTTCCCCGGAGTCGAGCAGGATGCGGGCACGCAGTTCCACCCCGTCCAGCCTCAGCTCCTCCAGTCGGGTCCGCTCGCGCTGCGCCCACGCGGAGCCGGTGACGTCGGCGTAGGCGGGGCCGCGCCAGGCCCCGAGTGCCGCCCCGAGGTCGGTCACCGCCCCGGGGTCGCGCCGGGCCCGGGCCAGGGTGTCCTCGAACCGGTGGACGTCCACGTCCTCGCGCGGCAGGCGCAGCGCGTAGCCGGGGCCCTCGGTGACGATGACGCGCGGCGGGTCGCGGGGCGGCCGGCCGGGTTCGAGGGCGCGGCGCAGCGCGGCGACGAACGTCCGCAGGGCGCCCACGGCGCGGGCCGGCGGGTCGGTCCACAGGTCGTCGACGAGGGTGTCGGTGGTGACCATCCGTCCCCCGGCGGCGACGAGCCGGGCGAGCACCTCGCGATGGCGGGGTCCCCCCAGGTCCACCGGGCTGCCGTCGTCGCCGAGGGCCCGCACCGCGCCGAGCACGTCGATTCGCATGCCCCCATCCTCCGCGCCGGGGGCCGGCTGCGCCCAACGGCACTGATCGGTTGCTGATCGGCCCCGCCCAGACTGGTCGGGTCGAGTCCCCGACCGGAAGTTGGTCCCCCCATGACACTCACCATTCCCGGCTTCGATCACCTCCGCCTGCCCGGTGCGGACGGTGTGGAGCTGGCCGCCGCCGTCGGCGGCAGCGGCAGCCCGGTCGTGCTGTTGCACGGCTTTCCGCAGACCCACCTGATGTGGCGGCACGTCGCCGAGCGGCTCGCCGACCGGCACACGGTGATCTGCCCCGACCTGCGCGGTTACGGTGCCAGCGACAAGCCCGCGGCCACCGGCCCCGAGGTGTACGCCAAGCGCACCATGGCCGCCGACGTCGTCGCCCTGGCGGCGGCGCTCGGCCACGAGCGCTTCGCCCTCGTCGGCCACGACCGGGGCGCCCTGGTCGCCTTCAGGGCGGGGCTGGACCACCCCGAGGCCGTCACGCACCTGGGCATCCTCGACGTGGTGCCGACGCTCGACATGTGGAACGTCCTGCACGGCACCTCGGCGGCGGTCGGCTACCACCTGTTCCTGATGGCGCAGCCGCCGGGCCTGCCGGAGACGATGATCGCGAACAGCGCGGACGCCTTCTTCGGCTCGTTCCTCGACGCCTGGGCCGGCGACCCGGCCGCCCTGCCCGGGGACGTGCGGGCCGAGTACCTGCGGGCGAGCGCCGCGGCGGTGCCGTCGATCGTCGCGGACTACCGGGCCTCGGCCGGCATCGACGTCCTGCACGACCAGGCGGACCTGGACGCCGGGTCGCAGCTGGCCATGCCCGTGACGGTCGTCCAGCAGGACTGGGGCGCCCAGCTGGGCTACGACGCCGCCGCGGTGTGGCGGGCCTGGGCTCCCGACCTGGACCACCGGCTGACCCGCGCCGGGCACTTCATGGCCGAGGAGGCGCCCGACGAGGTCGCGGCGGCCCTGCGGGACCTGCTGGCCCGCTGAGCGGAGGCGGCGGCACGGGCACGAGGAGGCCGCCCGCCCCGGCGGGCCCGGGGCGGGCGGTCTCCCGGCTCGGCGCGGCTCAGGCCTTCGCGCCCCCGGGCTCGTTCTCCGGGAAGTGGCAGGCCACCTGGTGCCCGGTCGCGAGCGCGACCAGCGGCGGCTCCTGGCTCGCGCAGACGTCCTGCGCCTTCCAGCAGCGGGTGCGGAAGCGGCAGCCGCTGGGCGGGTTGATCGGCGAGGGGACGTCGCCCTTGAGCAGGATGCGCTCGCGGCCGGCCCGCTGGCGGCGGCGCGGGTCCGGGACGGGCACCGCGGACATCAGCGCGGTGGTGTACGGGTGCATCGGGCTGCGGTAGAGCGCGTCGCGGTCGGCGATCTCGACGATCTTGCCGAGGTACATCACCGCGACCCGGTCCGAGACGTGCCGGACCACCGAGAGGTCGTGCGCGATGATCAGGTAGGTCAGCCCGAGCTCCCGCTGGAGGTCGTCCAGCAGGTTGACGACCTGCGCCTGGATCGAGACGTCCAGCGCGGAGACCGGCTCGTCCGCGACGACCATCTTTGGCTTGAGCGCGAGCGCCCGGGCGATCCCGATGCGCTGGCGCTGGCCGCCGGAGAACTCGTGCGGGTAGCGGTTGTAGTGCTCGGGGCTGAGCCCGCACAGTTCGAGCAGGTCCTGGACGGCCTTCTTGAGGCCGCCCTCCGGCACCGCGTCCTGGAGCCTGAACGGCGCGCCGACGATGGTGCCGACGGTGTGCCGGGGGTTCAGCGAGGAGTACGGGTCCTGGAAGATCATCTGGATGTCGCGGCGCAGCGGTCGCATCGCCCCGACGCCCAGGTGGGTGATGTCGGTGCCCTCGAACTCGATCGTCCCGCCGGTCGGTTCGTCGAGCCGGGTGACCAGTCGGCCCATGGTCGACTTGCCGCAGCCGGACTCGCCCACGACGCCCAGGGTCTCGCCGGCGTTGACGGTGAAGTCGATGCCGTCGACGGCCCGCACGGCGCCGGTCTGGCGGCGCAGCAGCCCGCCGCGGATCGGGAAGTGCCGGGTCAGGCCGGCCACCTTCAGCAGCGGCTCGCGGTCGGGGGCGGGTGCCGGCGACGCGCCTTCGCCCTGTGCGCGCGGTGCCGCCTGAGTGTCCGTCATCGGTTCTCTCCAGAAAGGTGGTACGAGGCCGGGCTCACAGCCGGGGCGCGATCTCTTCGGCGAAGACGCGGTGCCGTTCGTCGGCCGGCAGGTGGCAGGCCGCGAAGTGCCCGGGCGCGGCCTCGGCCAGCACCGGGACCTCGCCCGCGGAGCGCCCGCCGGTCCGGTCGGCATACGGGCAGCGCGGGTGGAAGGCGCAGCCGGACGGCACGTTGATCAGGCTGGGCGGGGTGCCCCTGACCGGCACCAGCCGGTCCTGGAGCTCCCGGTCCAGCCGCGGCATCGAGCCCAGCAGCCCCCAGGTGTAGGGGTGTTCGGGCGCGTCGAAGAGGGTCTCGGCGGGGCCGCGCTCGACGCACTTGCCGCCGTACATGACCAGGATGTCGTCGGCCAGCTCGGCGACCACCCCGAGGTCGTGGGTGATGATGATGACCGCGGAGCCGAACTCCTCCTGGAGGTCGCGGATGAGGTCCAGGATCTGCGCCTGGACGGTGACGTCCAGGGCGGTGGTGGGCTCGTCGGCGATCAGCAGGGAGGGGTCGTTGACCAGCGCCATGGCGATCATGGCGCGCTGGCGCATGCCGCCGGAGAACTGGTGCGGGTAGTCGTCCACCCGGCGGTCCGGCTGCGGGATGCCGACCCGGTCGAGCATCTCGACCGCGCGGGCCCGGGCCTGCTTCCGGCCGGCCTGGGGGTGGTGCACCCGGTACGCCTCGACGATCTGCTGCCCCACCGTGTAGTAGGGGTGCATCGCGGTCAGCGGGTCCTGGAAGATCATCGCCAGTTCGCGGCCGCGCAGTTGGCGCACCCGGTCCGGGCCGGCCGCGATCAGGTCCTCGCCGTTCAGCCGGATCTCGCCGGTGATCCGGGCCCGCTTGGAGCGGTGCAGGCCCATGATGCCCAGCGAGGTGACGGACTTGCCGGAGCCGGACTCGCCGACGATGCCGAGGGTGCGGCCCTTGTGCAGGTCGAAGCTGACCCCGTCCACCGAGCGGACCAGGCCGTCGTCGGTGTCGAAGTGGATCCGCAGGTCGCGCACGGACAGGAACGGGTCGCCGGTGGGGGCCGGGGCGGCGTCCGCCGGGGTCTTCTGGAGGTCGGTCACGAGATCCTCACCCGGGGGTCGACGAGGGCGTACAGGAGGTCGACCACGAGGTTGCAGACGACGATGAAGAAGGCGGCCAGCAGGGTGACGCCGAGGATCTTGGGCAGGTCGTTGTCGGAGATCGCCTGGACGGCGAAGTGGCCGACGCCCTGGAGCGAGAAGACCTGCTCGGTGATCATCGCGCCGCCGAGCAGCAGCCCGAGGTCCATGCCGAAGATCGTGACGATCGGGGTGAGCGCGGCGCGCAGCCCGTGCCGGGCGACGACCTTGCGCTCGGCCAGGCCCTTGGCCCGGGCGGTGCGGATGTAGTCCTCGCTCATGGTCTCCAGCATCCCGGCGCGGGTGAGCCGGGCGTACAGCGCGGAGTAGAGGAAGGCCAGCGAGATCCAGGGCAGGATCAGGTTGCGGGCCCACATCAGCGGGTCCTCGGTGAAGTCGACGTACTGCGGGTTGTCCAGGATCGGCCACTCGTAGCTGAACAGCGTGAGCAGCAGCGCGCCGGTGAAGAAGACCGGCAGCGAGACGCCGGCCAGCGCCACGCCCATGGAGAGCCGGTCGAAGATCGACCGCGGCTTGAGCGCGGAGACGACGCCGGTGGCGACGCCGGAGACCAGCCAGAGCACCGCCGCGCCGGCGGCCAGCGAGATGGTGATCGGGATCCGCTTGGTCAGCTCGGGCCAGACCTCCAGGTGGTTCTTGAAGGAGTAGCCGAAGCAGGGCACGTGGCAGGTGGCCGGTTCCGGTCCGAAGTTGTACTCGGCGCCGCTGACCAGCCCCTTGAGGAACTTCCCGTACTGGCTGTACAGCGGCTGGTCGAGGCCGAGGTTCTGCTTGACGGCCGCGATCGCCTCGGGCGACGGGTTCTTCCCGATGTACTGGGCGGCCAGTTGGTCGGCCGTCTCGCCCGCGAGGCGCGGGAGCAGGAAGAAGATCGCGAAGGTGACCGCGCTGACGACCAGCAGCAAAATCGCCGCCGCGATGATCCTGCGGATGATGTAGGCAAACACAGTTGGGCGGCTCCGGCGGCCGCCGCCGTCCGGGGTCTTCCGGACGGCGGCGGGCGCCGCTGCCTTCACCTGCCTTCAGGGATGCGGAGCCAGGCTCTTACTTGGTGGTGCCGATGTTCAGGTAGTCGTACTCACCCGAGAACGCCGACGTGGAGACCATGTTGGTGGCGTTGTCCGGGCGGTACAGGAAGACCTTGAAGTACGTCAGCGGCACGTAGACCGCCTGCTCCATGACCTTCTTGTCGATCTGCCCGTAGATCTTGTCGCGGCCCGCCTTGTCGGGGTTGACGGCGGCGTCGTCGACCAGCTTGTTGACCGCGGGGTCGTCCAGCTGGGCCAGGTTGTTGTTGCCGGACGGCTTGATGGTGCGGCCGTCGACGATCTGCTGGAGGAAGCCGTAGCCGGTCGGCCAGTCGGCGCCCCACTGCATCATCATCAGGCCGATGTTGTGCTCCGCGGCGAACTGCGGCGAACCGGCGCTGTCGGTCAGGTACTTGCCCTGCGGGTACTGCTGGATCTCGGCGTTGATGCCGACCTTCTTCAGCGCGGCCTGGATCGAGGTGGCCGCGGCGATCTCGGTGGCGCGCTCGGTGCGGGCGGACAGGACGGTGTTGATGCCGCCCTCCTTGCCGCAGGCCTTCAGCGCCTCCTTGGCCTTGGCCTCGTCGCCCTTGCCGTCCTTGGTCTCGTACAGGTTGAAGTCCTGGTGGCCCGGGATGTCCGGCGGCAGGACGGTGTTGGCGATCTGGCCGCGGATCGGGCCGCCGAGCGCGGTCTGCACCGAGACCTTGTCGACGGCGTACTGCACGGCCTTGCGGCACTCGACGTTGTCGAACGGCGCCAGCTTGGAGTTGATCGCCAGGTAGACCAGCCGGCCGCCGTAGGCGTTGTCGGTGTTGGCCTTCAGCTTGGGGTTCTGCAGGATCTGCGCCTGGGTCTGCGGGTCGACGCCGCCGCCGACCAGGTCGACCTGGGCGTTGCCAGCCAGCAGGTCCTTGTCGATGGTGGCCTGGTCGATGTTCATCCTGAGCACGATCTTGTCCGCGAGCTGCTTGCGGATCGGGTCGGTGCTCGCGTCCCAGTTGGGGTTCGGGACCAGGACGGCCTGCTTGCCGTCCTCGTAGGACTCGAACTTGTAGGAGCCGGAGGACACGATCTTCTTCACGTAGTCCGAGCCGGTGTCCTTGGCCTGCGGGACGGGCGCGGTCTGCGGGGCGCTGACCAGGTAGTCGAAGTCGGCGAAGGGGTGCTTCAGGTGGAAGACGACCGTGGTGTCGTCGGGCGTCTCGATCGAGTCGAGGCCGCCCTCCTTGTCCTTGTACGGGCCGGCGTACGGCGTGGCGTTGTCCACCAGCAGGTCGTGGAAGTACACCGGGCCGTTGGAGTTCACCTCCAGCGCGTAGTTCGAGCGCTCGACGGCGTACTTGACGTCCTTCGAGGTGATCGCACTGCCGTCGTCGTACTTCAGGCCCTTGCGCAGCTTGTACGTCCAGGTCAGGCCGTCCGCGCTCGGCTGGCCCATCGACTCGGCGAGGTCGGGGACGAGCTTGTTGCCCTCCTCGCCCGGCGCCGGGTTGAAGGTGGTCAGCGAACGGGCGTACAGGCGCGCGAAGTTGTAGATGTACGCGTAGTACGTGTTGCCCGGGTCGAGCGAGTCCGGGGTGCCCCTCATCTCGAAGGTCACCGTCCCGCCCTTCTTGTCCGAGGCGTTGACGACGCTCTTGGTGGCGGCGTTGGCGCCGGAGCCGCCCTCGGCGGAGCCGGCGGACGACGACGAGGACGAGCCGCCCTTCGACGAACTGGTGCAGCCGGTGACGACCAGGACCGCGGCGGCGGCCGCCGCGGTCAGGGCGACGGTACGGGACCTACGCATGGGTGAGATCAACCCCTTGAGGATGTGGAGGCGGTGGAGAGGACCTGGCGTCGCGCCGCGCTGACGTGCGGTCACGCGGCGGAGGGTCAGTTGCTCTTGGGATCGAGGGCGTCGCGCAGCCCGTCGCCGAGCAGGTTGAAGGCGAGCACGGTGATGAAGATCGCCAGACCGGGGACCACCATGTACTGGGGGTCCACCTGGTAGTACCGGATCGCGTCCTGGAGCATCCCGCCCCAGGAGGCCTGGGGCGGCTGGATGCCGACGCCGAGGAAGCTCAGCCCGGCCTCGAAGAGGATGTTGGTCGGGATCAGCAGGGTCGAGTAGACCAGGATCGGACCGACCAGGTTGGGCAGCAGCTCCTTGAACAGGATGAACGGGCCTCGCGCACCGAGGCTGCGGGCGGCGTGGACGAACTCCCGCTCGCGCAGCGAGAGGGTCTGTCCGCGCACGATCCGGCCCATGTAGGGCCAGTTGAAGAAGCCGATCACGAAGATCAGCACCAGCATGTGCAGCGGCAGGCCGTGCAGGCCGAAGGCCCCGCCCTGGAGCGAGGTCGAGATCGCGATGGCGAAGAGCAGCAGCGGGAAGGCCAGGAAGACGTCCATCACCCGGCTGATCACGGTGTCCACCCAGCCGCCGTAGTAGCCGGCCATGATGCCCAGCACGGTGCCGATGGTGTTGGACAGCAGGGTTGCGCCGAAGGCGACCAGCAGGGAGACCCAGGAGCCCTCGATGACGCGGGTGAGCAGGTCGCGGCCCTGCGCCGGGTCGATGCCGAGCGGGTGCTCCCAGCTCATGCCGCCCCAGTCGCCGAACGGCAGACCGCCGAGGTCGGCGTCCAGCAGGTCCTGGTGGAGGGCGTCCGGATCCAGCCCGAACACCGACTCGATCGGCTTGGCCAGCACGGCGAGCAGGATCAGCAGGATCACCACGACGCCGCCGGCGACGGCGGCCTTGTCCCGCTTGAAACGGGTCCAGGCGATCTGGCCGAGGGAGCGGCCCTCGATCTTCTTGGCCGGGCTCGCGGCGGCGGGTGCCTCGGGCTCGTTCCCGGCGGTGGTCACGGTTGCGGTCATGGTCAGTTGGTCCCCTCGCCGACGGTGGCCGGCCCACGGGTGCCGGTCGCCGGCTTCGGCGGTGCGGCTGCGGACGTGCGGAGGTGCTTAGGAGGAGCGGGTGTTGACGGCAGTGCGTCGTGCACAGGCACTGCCACCACGCGGGATGGGCGTCGCGTGGACGGGACTGTCGGCGTGCGCGCTCACCTTTGTGGGGCTCCAGTACGCGCGGTGCGTTGCGCAGAACTCTCTGCCATCCGAACTGGCTTGCGCCAGCCCTGCCAAGCGACAGATGCCCAACTGTGATCTGCGCGCATGCACCTCCCCGATCTTCGGCATATACCTCTTCACACAGCTGTAACTGCCATGTCAAGATGATCTGAGCACACGCCGGGGAATTCGTCCGGAAAGCATCGAAGCCGACTTGACGGACGATCAAGTCGGCTTCGCGGAATGGGTTTTGGGATTCAGTGCCCGGGGTACCCGGGCCACGGCCGCTGCGGCTGCTGCTGCCAGCCCTGCGCGGGCGGCTGGGTGCCGTAGGCGTAGCCCGGCACCGACGGCCCGGGGTACGGCGGCGGGGGCACCGGCGGGTACGGGCCGGTCGGCGGGCGGCCCGCCTCCCGGTCGAAGAACGGCCGCGCGTTGGCGCGCATCCACAGCGCCACCGGGTCGTACTCGTCCGACATCGCCACCGTGGAGACCGCCAGCCCCTCCGGGGCCACCGCGATCGCGCGCTGCATCAGCGCCCGCACCGCCTCCACCGCCGGCGGCGAACTCTCGTACAGGTCAAGGCCGATGGCCAGGTACGACTCCCCCACCGCGGGCTGCACCCAGGCCCGGCGCAGCGCCCGTACCGCGCGCACCTCGCCGGCCTGCCGCTCCAGCAGCGCGAAGAACGGCTGGGCGTTCAGCTGCGGCTCGCTCAGCTTCAACGGCCCGGCCGGCAGCCGGTCCAGGCCCGCGGCGACCCTGCGCAGGTCCGCCCAGGGCACCCCGACGCCGCCGCCGGGCGCGTGCGGGTTGAGCCACAGGCCCCAGCGGGTGCGGTACAGCGAGGCCGCGATCTCCCGGCCGGAGATGACCTCGTGGGCCCGCGCCCAGCCGGAGGCGGTCAGCTGTTCGGGCGAGGTGACGGCCGGTGCGTAGCCGTGGCCGCTGATCTCCATGTTCCCGTACTGGGCGTCCGGGCTGCCCGGCGTGCCGTGCCACAGCAGCATCCAGACCCGGCCGTCCGCCAGCGCGTGCAGCAGCCGCTCGTACGCGTCGTAGCGCTCCGGCGCGACATCGCGCAGGGCGCGCTCCAACGCGCCGGGATCAGCTCCCGGGCGCCCGGCGGCCGGGGCCTGGCCCCAGGCCCCCGGTACGCCGCCCGCTCCCGTTCCCGCACTCATGCGCCCACCTCGCCGCGCCTCTTTCCCTCAACCCGCCGACCCGTCGGCCGTCTGCACGCACCCTATGGCGCGGCACCGGCCACCCGCCACGGCGGCGTGCCTGTGATCCGGACCCCGCTCACGCCCGCGTGTAGAAAGGCAGTACCCGGGTGAGCAGCCACTCGACCACCGGGTCGTCGGCGAGGTCGAGCAGTACGAGGTGGACGCCCCCGGGCAGCGGCGCGGTTCCCAGCGCTCGGCCGAGTGCGCCGTTCACCGCGGCCGGGTCGGCGGGCGCCGCCGGGTCCAACTGGACGCCCACGAACATCACGGTCGGCTCGCCCTCGATGCTGGCCAGCGCCCGGCGGGCGGTCAGCACCCCGGGCAGGGCCGCCAGCTCGCTGCGGCAGGCGGCCAGGAAGTGCTCCGGGTCCTCGCCCGGCACCGGCTCGCGCAGCGCCACCCGCCCGCCGGTCGGCTCCGCGGCGTCGCCGGCGCCCTCCCAGCGGTCCTCGCGCGGGCCGCGGCGCAGCTCGGCGACGCCCTGCGGCGGCACCGGCAGGCCCACCGCGGCCTCCGGGTTCACCGCGATGCCCACGCCCAGCGGCAGCCCCCGGGCGAACTCCCACACCGGCGCGATCGCGAAGGCCATCCCCGGCGCCTGCTGGAGGAACACCTCCTGCGAGGAGAACACCGGCACGTACGGGTCGCCGCCCAGCTCGACGGTCGGCAGGTCCAGCGCCTCCCCCTGCGGGTCGGCCCCGGCCGGCAGCGGCACCCACACCCGGCTGCGCGCCAGCACCTCGATCACCCGCGGCGTCGCGCCCGGGTCGCCCAGGGCGGCGGTCAGCACCTGCTCCAGTTCGTTGGCCGGCCAGGAGCCGCCCGCCGGCGCCCCGTCCGGTCCGCCCCACCCCTGCTGCTGCTCCACCGGGTACTCCATGCGCCGCCGATTCCGCCCTCTGCCGTTCGGCCGCCCACTGCTGCGCCGACGCGCAGCAGTCTAGAGGCGCGCGGGGGCCGGGACGGGACTCGTGTTCGGGTCCGCCGGGTGTGACCGGGTCCCCCCTCCCCTCTCCGTCCGGGACGTGCCATGATGTGCCCGTCCGACGGCATGCGCCGCGGGCCCCACAACTCCATACCGGCCGCTCGAACCCGCGCGGGAGAGCCCGGAGTGCCCCCAGGCACGGCCGGCGCCGAAGGAGCAAGTCCTCCCCGGAATCTCTCAGGCCCCCCTACCGCACGGGTTAGGCACATCTGGAAAGCGGCGCCCGGCCCTGTCGTGCGCCCACCCACGGTGCAAGCCGTCATGCTGTCCCCCAAGCTGGAAACGGCTGCGGGCGGCGGACGGTGAAGCTCTCAGGTTCGACGACAGATGGGGAGACCCACGCCGCCGCATGCCCGCGCGCAGGGTCGGCCCGCCAGCGGGCCCGGTCCGGCGCGTGCACCCCTGAGTGCCCCGACCGAGGAGTTCCTGGCCATGTCGTCCCTCCGCCTGACCGCGCTCGACGCGCTGCACCGCGCCCTCGGCGCGACCATGACCGACTTCGCCGGCTGGGACATGCCGCTGCGCTACGGCAGCGAGCGCGAGGAGCACCTCGCCGTCCGCACCAGGGCCGGCCTGTTCGACCTCTCGCACATGGGCGAGATCACCGTCACCGGCCCGCAGGCCGGCGAGATGCTGGACCACGCGCTGGTCGGCTTCGTCTCCGCGCTGGGCGTGCTGCGCGCCCGCTACACCATGATCTGCGCCGAGGACGGCGGCATCCTGGACGACCTGATCGTCTACCGCCTGCGCGAGGACTCCTTCCTGGTCGTCGCCAACGCCTCCAACGCCCAGCTGGTCCTCGACGAGCTGATCGCCCGCGCCAAGGGCTTCGACGCCGTCGTCACCGACGACCGCGACACCTACGCGCTGATCGCCGTCCAAGGCCCGGAGGCCACCGGCATCCTGGCGAAGACCACCGACGCCGACCTGCCCGGGCTGAAGTACTACGCGATCCTCCCGGCGCAGGTGGCCGGCCGCTCGGTGCTGCTCGCCCGCACCGGCTACACCGGCGAGGACGGCTTCGAGATCTTCTGCGCCCCGGCCGACGCCGAGCCGGTCTGGCAGGCGCTGACCGCCGCCGGCGAGGGCCACGGCCTCGTCCCGTGCGGCCTGTCCTGCCGCGACACGCTGCGCCTGGAGGCCGGCATGCCGCTGTACGGGCACGAGCTGTCCACCGACCTCACCCCGTTCGACGCCGGGCTGGGCCGGGTCGTGCGCTTCGACAAGACCACCAACGACGGCGCCTTCGTCGGCCGCAAGGCCCTGGAGCGGGCCGCCGAGGCGGCCGGGGCCAACCCGCCGAAGGTGCTGGTCGGCCTGGTCTCCGACGGCAAGCGGGTGCCGCGCGCCGAGTACGCCGTGGTCACCACCGAGGGCGAGCCGATCGGCCGGATCACCTCCGGCGCGCCGTCCCCGACGCTCGGCCGCCCGATCGCGATGGCCTACGTCGACGCCGCCCACGCCGCCCCCGGCACCACCGTCGCGGTGGACGTGCGCGGCCGGCACGAGCCCGTCGAGGTCGTGGCGCTGCCCTTCTACAAGCGCGCCCGCTGACCGGTCCGCGAACGCGCCCGCCGGCCGTCCGCCGGACCCCGGATTTCCCATAGACGCAGGTCGAAGCCGTCCGAGCGGCGGCCCGCTTCGTCGTACCCGCTTCCCATCCTGGAGAATGACGCCATGAGCAACCCCCAGCACCTGCAGTACACCAAGGAGCACGAGTGGCTGACGGCCGCCGAGGACGGTGTCTCCACGGTCGGCATCACGGAGCACGCCGCCACCGCCCTCGGTGACATCGTCTACGTGCAGCTGCCCGCCGTCGGCGACACCGTCACCGCCGGCGAGACCTGTGGCGAGCTGGAGTCCACCAAGTCGGTCAGCGACCTGTTCTCCCCCGTGACCGGCGAGGTCACCGAGATCAACCAGGACGTCGTGGACGACCCGGCCTCGGTGAACGCGGACCCGTTCGGCAGCGCCTGGCTGTTCAAGGTGCGCGTCGAGGCCACCGACGAGCTGCTCAGCGCCGACCAGTACGACGCGCTCATCAACCCCCAGGGCTGAGCCACCCCGACGGGACGGGCCGCGGCAGCGCGGTCCGTCCCGCCGCCGGCCCCTTTCCCTCCTCCTCCCGGGAAGACCACACCATGACGGTTCTCAACCAGTCCCTGCACGCCCTCGACCCGGAGATCGCCGCCGCGGTCGACGCCGAGCTGCACCGCCAGCAGACCACCCTGGAGATGATCGCCTCCGAGAACTTCGCCCCGGTGGCGGTCATGGAGGCCCAGGGCTCGGTGCTCACCAACAAGTACGCCGAGGGCTACCCCGGCCGCCGCTACTACGGCGGCTGCGAGCACGTCGACGTGGTCGAGCAGATCGCGATCGACCGCATCAAGGCCCTGTTCGGCGCCGAGCACGCCAACGTCCAGCCGCACTCCGGCGCGCAGGCCAACGCCGCCGCGATGTTCGCGCTCATCCAGCCGGGCGACACCATCCTGGGCCTGAGCCTGGCCCACGGCGGCCACCTGACCCACGGCATGAAGATCAACTTCTCCGGCAAGCTCTACAACGTGGCCGCGTACCGCGTGGACGAGAAGACCGGCCAGGTCGACATGGCCGAGGTCGAGCGCCTCGCCAAGGAGCACCAGCCGAAGCTGATCATCGCCGGCTGGTCCGCCTACCCGCGCCAGCTGGACTTCGCCGCGTTCCGCCGGATCGCCGACGAGGTCGGCGCGCTGCTCATGGTGGACATGGCGCACTTCGCCGGCCTGGTGGCCGCCGGGCTGCACCCGAACCCGGTGCCCTACGCGGACGTGGTCACCACCACCACCCACAAGACCCTGGGCGGCCCGCGCGGCGGCGTCATCCTGTCCAGGGCCGAGTACGCCAAGAAGATCAACTCCGCGGTCTTCCCCGGCCAGCAGGGCGGCCCGCTGGAGCACGTGATCGCCGGCAAGGCGGTCGCCTTCAAGGTCGCGGCGTCGGAGGAGTTCAAGGAGCGCCAGCAGCGCACCCTGGAGGGCGCCCGCATCCTCGCCGAGCGCCTGCTCCAGGCCGACGTGGCCGAGGCCGGCGCCACCGTGCTCTCCGGCGGCACCGACGTCCACCTGGTCCTGGTCGACCTGCGCGACAGCCGGCTGGACGGCCAGCAGGCCGAGGACCGGCTGCACGAGGTCGGCATCACCGTCAACCGCAACGCCGTCCCGAACGACCCGCGCCCGCCGATGGTCACCTCGGGCCTGCGCATCGGCACCCCGGCCCTGGCCACCCGCGGCTTCCGGGCCGAGGACTTCCGCGAGGTCGCCGACATCATCGCCGAGGCGCTGAAGCCCGCCTTCGACGAGACCGTCGCCGCCGCGCTGAAGGCCCGGGTCACCGCCCTGGCCGAGAAGTACCCGCTGTACCCCAACCTGGCCAACCAGGAGTAGTCCGGCCCGGCCGGGGTGACCCGTCTCACCCCGCCGACGTACCTGGGACCCCGGGGCACCGCGCACACTGGACGAGTGCGTGCGGTGCCCCGTCCCGTGTCAGCCTCCCCTGCCTGCAAGTCCTTCCACGAGACCAGACAAGGACGTCCCCCGTGGCCATCAGCGTCTTCGACCTCTTCTCCATCGGCATCGGCCCGTCGAGCTCCCACACCGTGGGCCCGATGCGCGCCGCCCGGATGTTCGCCCGCCGGCTGCGCTCGGAGGGCCTGCTGGACCGGGTGACGGGCGTACGGGCCGAGCTGTACGGCTCGCTCGGCGCGACCGGCCACGGCCACGGCACCCCGAAGGCCGTCCTGCTGGGCCTGGAGGACGCCTCGCCCCGCACCGTCGACGTCGACCAGGCGGACAAGGACGTCGAGCGGATCCTCGCCGAGAAGCGGATCAGCCTGCTCGGCGAGCACGTCGTCGACTTCGACCCGGACACCCAGCTGGTCCTGCACCGCCGCCGCTCGCTGCCGTACCACGCCAACGGGATGACCCTGTGGGCGTACGCGGCGGACGGCTCGACCCTGCTGGAGAAGACCTACTACTCCGTCGGCGGCGGCTTCGTGGTGGACGAGGACGCGATCGGCGCGGACCGGGTCAAGCCCGACGACACCGTGCTGCGCTACCCCTTCCGCACCGGCGAGGAGCTGCTGCGGCTCACCCGGGAGACCGGCCTGTCCATCTCCGGCCTGATGCTGGAGAACGAGAAGGCCTGGCGCAGCGAGGAGGAGATCCGCACCGGCCTGCTGGAGATCTGGTCCGTGATGCAGGAGTGCGTGCGGGCCGGCATGTCCCGCGAGGGCATCCTGCCGGGCGGGCTGAAGGTCCGCCGCCGGGCGGCGGCGGCGGCCCGGGCGCTGCGCGCCGAGGGGATCGGCCCGGCCAACGCGATGGAGTGGGTGACCCTCTACGCGATGGCGGTCAACGAGGAGAACGCCTCCGGCCGCCGGGTGGTCACCGCGCCGACCAACGGCGCCGCCGGGATCATCCCGGCCGTCCTGCACTACTACCTGAACTTCATCCCGGGCGCCGACGAGGACGGCATCGTCCGCTTCCTGCTCGCGGCCGGCGCCATCGGCATGCTCTTCAAGGAGAACGCCTCCATCTCCGGTGCCGAGGTCGGCTGCCAGGGCGAGGTCGGCTCCGCCTGCTCGATGGCCGCGGGCGGCCTCGCCGAGGTCCTCGGCGGCTCCCCCGAGCAGGTCGAGAACGCCGCCGAGATCGGCATCGAGCACAACCTCGGCCTCACCTGCGACCCGGTCGGCGGCCTGGTGCAGATCCCCTGCATCGAGCGCAACGGCATGGCGTCCGTCAAGGCCGTCACCGCGGCCCGGATGGCCCTGCGCGGCGACGGGCGGCACCACGTCTCGCTGGACAAGGCGATCAAGACGATGAAGGAGACCGGGGCCGACATGAAGATCAAGTACAAGGAGACCTCGCGCGGCGGGCTCGCCGTGAACGTCATCGAGTGCTGACCGGAAGGGCGCTGAGCTGCACGAACGTCCTCCTCAGGATGCCTCACAGTTCCTCATGAGTCCTCAGGCAAATCCTCCCCATCCACTCCCTGGGGAGTGTCTTTCTCCCTGGAGACTCCCTGGCTCGGCACACAAGAGCCGCCCCGCACCCTCCACATGGGGGGTACGGGGCGGCTGCTGGGGTAGGTAGGATGCCCGGCAAGCCTCCCGAGCCAGTGGGCACCCTAACCCCTAGGTTCCCGTCCGTCAGCGCCCGGTGAAAGCGGGCACTGCCGGACGGGAAGTCCAAAGCCTGGTCGGCCGTCCGCACGGCGGCCGACCAGAGCTGACGTCAGCCCCAGACGGAGTCGTCGAGGGTGGCGGCCGAGGCCGAGGCGGCAGTCGGCGGATCAACCGGTTGCGGCGCCACGGCACCCCACACGGAGTCGGCAACGCTGCGCTGCAGACCAGTGGTGCCCGCGGCGGAAGCCGCGATCCCGGCAACCAGGGCGGCGCCGGCGAGAACGCCGGCAAGGACTCGGGCGGTGGTCCTGCGTGCAGGCACGGGCACCCCTTTCGCATCTGAGGCGGAGTAGCTGAAGTTCATCCGGAGGCATGAGTTCCTCCATGGACTAGTGTTCGTACTGTTCGACGTTGAATCAACCCTTCCCGGGATATGCTCGGAAATCTGCGCATGTGCGCAGTCCTGACAACGGGTCGTCTGGGGTAAAATCGGTGGAATCGGACACAGTTGATGGTCGCCTTTTTCTCATACCGGAAGCAGTAGACCTCTATCTCAAGATCCTCTCCGGCGCGGAACTCAGCCCTCCACCGAGTCCAGCCCGCGACCAGCTGATCAGCGTCGGCCTCATCGCCCCCGAACCCGGCCGGCCGGACCGCATGCAAGCCCTCGACGTGGACGCTGCGGTCCGCCAGTGGCAGTCGTCGCTCGTTCAGATGGCCGCCGGCATGCTCTCCGAGGCCCAATCGTTCCCAACCCAGCTTGCCGGGATGGCCTCCGCCTACCGCGCCGCACACCCCGGCCGCAGTGTAAGCCCCGGCGTCGAGATCATCACCGGCCTCAAGGCCATCAACGAGCGCCTCGAGACGCTCGTCAACAGCTGCACACGCGAGCTCCTCACCGCGCAGCCGACCGGCCCCCGCCGAGCCGAGCTCCTGGCACTCTCCTACCAGCGGGACCTCGGTGTCCTGAAGCGCGGTGCTGCCCTGCGCACGATCTACCTGCCGAGCGTCCGTGCGGATGGCCCGACGGCCCGATGGGCGCTGACAATGACCGAGCGCGGAGCCCAGATCCGGACAGGCCGCACATTCGGGCGAGCCATCGTGATCGACCGGCGCGCGGCCGTCGTGCCTGTACTGGAACCCTGGAGTTCGACCGAGGTAGCGCCGGACCGCGCGGCCGTCGTGACGGACGAGGTGCTCGTCGCCTTGGTCTGCGCCTCGTTTGAGCGGGACTGGGCCCACTCCGAGCCGTGGGGCGGCGCTCAGGAGATGGAGCTCCTCCCGATCCACACGGGGATCCTCTCGTGCCTGGCGCGCGGCTTGGAGCAGGACGAGACGGCAGCCCAGCTCGAGGTGTCCCGCCGGACGGTGACGAGCCGGCTGAGCGAGTTGAAGGTGATGGCCAGCGTGACCACGGTGCCGCAGCTGCTGTACTGGTGGGCGAGGCGGGAGCTCCAGCGCTAGCACTGGCGGATCACGGCGACGTACCGGCGATCCGAGGCCGTGAAGCGAAGGTGGAACTCGCCATCCCGTTGCAGGAAGTCCCCGACGCGGTCCAGGGCCCCCTCGCTGCTGATCATCCACAGGTACGCGTAGAGGCGGTCTGGACAGATCGGCGTGCGCTTCAACAGTTTGGCCAGGGCGTCGAGCGCGCCCTGGAGGTCGTCGTGCGTGGTCGGTTCGACCAGGCCTTCGACGGTGAGGGTGTAGGTGGTCAGGGCGTGCTCCCGGTGTCGGCCCCCCTGGCTGATGGGCGTGGCCGACCGCACCGCCGTACGGCCGGCCGGAGAGTGGTGCTACTTCGGCGGGTCCTGCCGGAAGTCGAGCCCTCCCGGCAGCAGGCCCCACGGCGGCACCGGGGGATGAGTCATGGGATGCCGCGGCGACCGGGGCGGGCGGCGCGGACCGACGCCTCGCCAGTCCTGCCACCTGCCCTGGCTGCTCGGAGGGATCCTGTCGCTCACGGCGTTCTCCCCGCGTGCGCCTCGGCCTGGTGCCGGCGCATCCAGACGCGCACATCGACCGCGGCCGAGCGGTCGAACGCCTGCTCCGCCTCGGTGTGGGCTGCGGTCAGGTCGGTACACACGGAACAGCGCGGGTGCGCGTGGGGCAGCACGGGCTGAGGGACCCGGGCGCCCCCGGCGACGGGGGCGCGACGAGCGGCGCTCACCGCCCGACTCCGAACGTTCCGCCGGGGCTGGTCGGGTCGGCGCACGGCGGACAGAGGAGGCGAGAGTACATGGCCCCGACCCCGACGACCCGCTGCTCGCGACCGCCGTGCAGCGACGCGGTGCCGGCCGGGGTGCCGCAGCGGTGGCACAGCCGATCCGTCTGCGCCGTCTCGTGGCACGGCGGGCAGCGGAGTTCCGCGGGCGACTCGGCCGGGACCACGTACGGCTGGATGCTGGTCAGGTGCCCGCAGTGCATCAGCCGGCCCTCATTGCGGGCGGCGATCATGGCCTCCATGGCGTCGCGCACCCAGGAGGGCGCGTCCACCGCGTCGATCTCGCCCGTCCTCCGGGCGCCGCGGTCGGCCTGGAGCCGCAGCCAGTGCCCGCGTGCGGCGTACGCCTGGTCGAGGAAGGCGGTGTCTCCGACATCGGTCATGCTGTTCTCCTCGGACTCAACTGCCGCGGCGACGGCCCGGAGGCCCAGCGCCAGGACGGCAGGGGCAGGGGCTTGGCTGTCCTCGGCGCGGGCCCGCAGCCACTCCCGCCCAACGGCGTTGATCTGGTCGAGTGCTGCGGTGATACACGCGAGCTGTGCCGTCTCGCTGCCGCCGGTCACCGGGCGTCCGCCTGGGCGCCGCGCTGGAACGTGGCGTTCTGGACCTGGCGGCGGATCCATTCGGTCGCCGCAGGTCGCGGCAGCCAGTCCGTGGCCGGGGCGTCGGTGACGGTGTCCCAGACCTCCCACTGCTCGGACCGGCCCGGCGGGCGCTCCACCCGCCGGGCGACGTACCGCGCCCCCACGCGCTGCCGGCAGGTCATGCGGTCGCCGTACTCGACGCGCACGATCACGGCGCTGCCGTCGGCCAGGCCGATCGGCACGTCGGTCCTCTCGTCGCCGTGCATCCAGCGTTCGAGGTCGTCGGTCCGGCCGCCCCCGAACATGCGCCGGGCGGCCCGGTACTGGGGGCCGTCCATGGGCAGCGGTTGCAGCGTGTGCCACACGGCCGCCAGGGCCTCCACGGGGGGCCGGGTGATGGGGTCGAGGTGTCCGTCGATCGACACCGTGAGGGGCTCGGTGATCACTCGCCGACCGCCTCACCGTGGCGCGCTGCGGCCTCCACGATGACCCCCAGCAGCATGTCCGGGTCGGTGACGGCGCCGGTGCCGTCGGGGGCGGTAATCCAGTAGGCGCCCACGGGGTCGCACCTGCTGGGGTCCGGGATGGACAGGTAGTGGCCATCTCCGAGGCAGCGGGCCAGGGGGCTGGTCCAGACGTCGGCGGTACCCGCCGGCACCAGGACGTAGACCTGCTGGGCGTACGCGAAGGTGGGCCCGACCAGTGGGGCGCCGGGTCGGATCGAGGCGCTCAGCGGCGGCCGGATCTCGACCGCGTCGAACAGGCGCCCCATCGGCATGATGGCAACGCCGTCCGGGTTGTGCTCCCACCACCGGTAGGCGTGGGCCGGGTCCGGTGTGCCAGTGGCCAGCCAGGCGCGGGCGGCATCGAGCGGCGGTGCCGACATGGAACGATCCCCTCACTCTGAGTCAGTGAGGGGATCGTTCCACCGGCGCCGGCGAGTTTCCGCACACATTGTGCGGAGTGAATCGGCTCGATCGGGTTGACAGGGTGTCAGGCACCGGCCCAGCGTGCGAACGCGGTCACCTCGTCCGTAGCGTGCCGGTCCAGGCGGACCAGCGTGGCCGCCGTGGACCGGGTGGTCGGGTGGAAACGGGTGTGGTTCGGCGCCGCACGCCGGGCTCGCTGGAGGGATGCGAAGGCGAGCCCGCGGTCGCCTGCGGCCAGCCGCGCCGATGCCACGTCGATGTGGTGGTGCGACGACCGCTCGGCGGCCAGGCCGGTCGGGAGGGTCCACTCCTCCGCACCCTGCTCGGCGCCCCACTCCGCCAGACGGGCGAGCGCCTGCTCGGTGTCGCCGATGTCGAGCAGCGCAGCCACCTGGTGGATGCGCACGTTCGTGGGGCCGAACGACAACTCCTGGACGGTGGTGTCACCCAGCAGCCCCGCTAGGAACTGGGCCTCGCGCAGGTACTGAGTCGACCGTTCCGGATGCCCGTCCCGGGCCTCCAGGACGGCGAGCTTGAGCAGAATGGCGCCGATCACCGCGTTGTCGTGCTCGGTCGGGCAGCCCTCCGGGGCGAGGCGCTCGACCTCCGCAATGAGCTCGGTGAGGATGCGCCGCGCCGAGCCGAACGAGCCGGTGCGCATCATCGCACCGGCGCGGAGGTACGCGGCCGTCACCTGGAGGAGGGGTTCGCCGGAGCGGTCAGCGGCCCAGTGCACGCGGTCGATCGCCGTCAGGCTCAGGTCGTGGTAGCCGAGCTTGTGGGACAGGCTGTTCGCCGCTCGGTAGCCGCGGGCCAGCCAGCCGAACGCCTGCATCTGCTGGTACCCGGTCGTGGACAGGGCGACGTGCGTCAACTCGGACAGCAGCGCAGGCAGCAACGGGGCCATCGGCACGTACGCGCCGTCCTGGCGCATCCGGGCCACCTGCTGCATCTCCGCCCCTAGAACAGGGAGCGGGCGGGGTGCGGCGTCAAGGTCGTCCGGGCTGTTGTAGGTCAGCATGATGCGACGGAGTTCCGGGATCACGGCCTGGACGCCGTCCTCGGACTCGGCGCCGTTGAGGTAGGGCTGGCCGGTGAGCCGGTCCTGCCCGACACCCAGCGCCCGGGCCATGCGGACGACCAGACCCGGGGCCGGGTTCCGCGATCCGTTCTCGTACTTCTCCAGGGCGCTGACGGAGATGTTCAACCGGCCGGCCAACTCGCGGACGGTCAGGTGACGAAGTTTTCGGTGCTCGCGGATGCGCTCGCCGACGGTGGTGTCGCTCATGCTGCCCCCAGCTCTGGGTGTCCTGCAAGCAGGGTAGGCCGTGTAGCGCCGGTTGGGTGGTCCTGCGGCCAACAAACGGCATGCGCTACCTCACCAACTCCTCCGACCATGATGGCGCCGCCCGGCGGCCGAGCGGGGGCGCGGTCCGTCTCAGGGCCGGAGCGGCACGACCACGGCCGTGGCGTCGTCGCGGTACCCCGCGGCATTCGGCTCGGCGCTGGCGACGAGGGCGTCGGCCAGGGCCTGCGGGTCGTCCTGGTGCTCGCGGACCAGGCCCTCGAGGACGTCCGCCGGGACCTGGTCGTGGACGCCGTCCGAGGTGAGGATCAGCAGCCCGTCGACGGGCACCGAGACGTACGGGGTCGTGGCGGGGACGGCCAGGCCGAGGCTGACCCCGACGACGTCCGCGAGGGCCGAGACCGGGACCTCCCCGGCGCCACGGGCCGCCCGGGTGAGGTAGGCCGCGAAATTGTGGTCGGTCGTCAGCGGCCTGCCCTCGCCGCCGACCCAGCGGTACGCGCGACAGTCCCCGGCCCAGACGAGTTCGGCGCTGCCGTCGTCCCGCAGGACGGCCAGAACGCCGACTCCGTCGGGGCCCGGGTCGGCCACCAGCAGCCCGGCCGACAAAAGCCCGGCGAGCGCGCCGCGGCCGGCACCGACCCGCGCGGCGGTCTCCGCCAGCATCGGTGCGAGCCGCACGATGTCCGGGTCGTGGCCCATCCCGTCGACCAGGGCGACGGCGGTGCGGCCGGTGGCGGCGGAGGTGTAGGTGGCGGCAGCGTCGGCGATCGGGCCGGCGGTGCCCTCGCGGCGGGCGATGCCGATGGTGGTGGTCATGGCGGTCATCATGGCGCTGCCCGGCGGCCGCCCGGGCCGGAACGCACGAAGACGCCCGCCTGGCCGAGCGGGGCGCTACCGTCTGCACATGCTGAACAACCTCACATGCGGCCGCTGCGGAACCGCAGCGGCCGACGATCCGGCCAGCGCCGACGGCTGGAACGCGCGGTGGGCCAGCGGCAGGCTCGCCGAGTTGATCTGCCCCAGCTGCCAGACCCCACTCGACGTAGCCGAGGCCGAGGTTAACGACGCCGAGCTCACGGTCGCCCGCCAGGACGGCGGGACGTTCGTCACCGACCCGGTGATCTGCATGACCGGCACCGCTGCTCAGCCGGGCACGATCCTCTACGGCGAGGCGCACCTCAGGCGCATCGCCCGCACCGGCCGCGCCGAACCGATCCCCGTGATCGAGCGCCTGCCCGAGGCCACCCGCTGCGGGCGGCGTCATCCTCTACCAGCCCTGAACGCGACGACGCCCCCGCCCTCCCGGAGGAGGGCGGGGGCGTCGTCGCGTTCAGCGGGAGAGGAGCGGCGCGACACCAGCAACCAGCCCGGCGAGACCGGTCAGCGCGCCGATCGCGGGCAACGGCCACCGGCCACGTTCCAGCGAATCGAGCCTCCCCTCATGGTCATCGAGGCGCCTGTCCGTCTGGTCACCCCGCTGCACGAGCAGCTGCAACTGGCCCTGCGTGGTGGCGTTGCCCACGTCCACAGACCGGCGTAGTTCGGCGAGCTCCAGCGCCACGGACACCCCGACATCCGGGCCCGGGCTGGTCACTGGCGGCTCCGCGGCAGCAGGCCGGCGGTCGTCGGGTCGCCGACGAACGTCGCGATGGCCGACTTCAGGACGGTCAGCGCGGCGGGCAGCGCCGCCACCGCCGCCGCCTTCACCGCGGACAGCGACGTCAGGTCGAACTGGTCCGCCAGCAGCAGTCCCAGGAACGCTACCGCGTACGTCGCGACCGTGCGCTCGACCAGATCGATGAGGAACTTCCGCATAATCAGGACTCCTTCGAGGTGAGCTGGGCCTTGAGCTGGTCGACGGACGCGGCCAGGGTCTGCACCGTGTTGGTGAGTTGGTCGAGCTTGCTGTCGGCCTCCTTGGCGCCGTTGGATGCCTCGATCAGGCTCGGCCGGTACCCGTTGGGCAGGGCGGTGAAGTCCGGCATCGGCTCCGACAGCACGGACTTCAGGATGTCCGGCAGATCAGCGCGGAGCTGCTGCACAGCGGCGAGAGCCTGCTCGGCACGCTGGGTGGCGTAGGCCCCGCCGTGCAGGGCGTCGGCGACGCTCATGTCGTAGCCGCCGTCCGCGTACTGGCCGCCGAGCCTGGTGCTCAGCAGTTCGTCAGGGGTCATGTCGTCCTCCTGGATGGTCGGGGCTGGCGTCGGGTCGGGGCCGGGCCAGCGGTACGAGGTCTGTGCGCGGCCGCCGCGCGGGTCGTTCGGGTCGGCGGTCGGCGGACACTGGCCGTCTGGGAAACGGGGCGCGAAGTAGCCGACGATCCGGCTCGACCGTCTCAGCGTGGTGTGCGACCAGACGCCGTTGCCCTGGCCGCCGTCCGTGCTGCCCTGCTGGACGCTGTTGCCGCCCTTGGTGTAGACGTTCACGCTGTCGAAGCCGATGACGAGCTCGGTGTGCGAGCCGCCGCCGAAGTTCACCCACGCACCCACGCTGGGGTACTGGCTGAACTGCCCGCGGCGCTGGGCCCATTCGGTGAACGCGCCGACGTTGTCGACCCGCGGAACGATCCCGGCGAGGCCAACATCGTCGTACATGCACCAGTCCCAAATCACGCACCAGGGCACGCCGTTCTCGCCGAAGCGGCGCCCCCACGGGGTGTCGTTGTCGTAGCCTTCGCTGGACCAGCCCTCGTACACCCGCTCGGGGACGGACTGGACGTGGTCGAGCAGCAGCTTCCACTGTGGGGACATGGGTCTCCTAGGTGAGCGAGACGGCTTCGTCGGTGCAGGTCACACCGAACGACCGGTAGTGGCGGAGCATGACCTGGTGGCCGGCGGCGGCCAGGGCGGCCGCGATGTCGCGCGGGTGCCGTACCCCGCCGGTGTAGTAGCCGACGTTGTACGGCCAGCCGGGGATGTCCTCGTCCGAGGTGAGGCCGTAGATCGTCCATTCCCCGGGGTCGGCGCTGATCCGGGGGACGGCGAGGAGCCAGAGCTCGGCCGGGATCTGGGGCTGGCCGCCCTGCGGGGCGGAGAGCCGACCCGCTCGGCCGGCGCGGTACTCGTCGTCGGCGAACGGGCGGAGCCGCTCAGCGAGTTGGGCCTGGTCGTCGGCACGGACGGTGTTCACGAAGCGCACTAGGTCTCCTAGTCGACGGCGCGGATGAGCTGGACCTGGGCGGCGACGGTGCCGCTGCCGGAGGTGCGGGACGCCTCGATGGTCAGCAGGTACTGGGCGCCGATCGGCGCCGAGGCGGGCAGGGCGGCGGTGACGTCCAGCAGGGTGCCCGCCGGAACCGCGGCGCCGAGCTGGACGCCGTTGACGAGGGCCCGGACCTTCCCGGTGGTGCCGCTCGTCACCGTGGTCGCCGCCATGACGCGGATCTGGCGCTTCCACGCCACGTTGTAGCAGCGGGCGATCGTCGCATAGGCGCTGCTGGTGGTCTGCGGCCACCGGGTGGAGTCCACGTCCTGCGGAGCCAGGAGGCCGTCCGCGGCGGACATGTCCGGCTGCTGGGCACGCAGTTGGGCGATGGCCGACTCCAGACTCTGGACCCGGGCGGCCAGCCAGTTCGAGCCGTGTGGCAGTTGGTCGAGGCGGGTACTCACGCGTCCTCCAGGAGGATCGGGGAGAGGCGGTCTGCGCGCGGGTCGAGCTCCCAGGCGTACGCGCGGGCCACGGTCTCGATGCCGGCCGGGTGCCGGGGGCTGCGGGCGATGGCGACGCGGACGCTGTCGCCCAGGCCCCACTCGGTGCCCACCCGCGGCGCCTGGGAAGCCGTGGCGGTGACCGACCACGACCGGGCGCCGGTGCCCATCAGGGCGAGGGCCTCGGTGGCGTGCCGCTCCAGCTGGGCGACGTCGGTGATGCCCTGAGCCGGACTCCAGCGGCGCTCCCACAGCGGCCATCCGGCCGCCAGGAGGGCGGTGTTGGTGTGGGTGGTGCTGGTGGCGCGGACGCCGTCGGCCCGGTCGCCGCGGGCGATCACGGACGTGGCGCCGCGGTTCTGCTCGTAGGATTCGGCGAGCCGGTACTCGGAGATGCAGCCGGGCAGGTCGAACACCGGCTCCGGCTGCGGGTCGACGATGCCGACGGTCGGCCGGATGCGCAGGACGAGCTGGACGCGGGTCTGGGCGGTGTCCGCCCACACCGTGTCCACGGTCCACTCCGGGCCGCCCGACATCGCGCTGATCTCCTGCAGGTAGGAGAGGACCGTCCGGTCGTCGGCGTCGGTGACGGTGTAGTCGATCGGCGTGCCGGTGGCGGTGGTGTCCAGGGCGATCGGCGGGCCGCCGCTCAGCGCCGGGGTGGCGAGGGCGGCCATGACGGTCGTCTGGTCGGTGGCGGTGGCGGTGTAGTCGCCGGGGTAGCGGCGGTCGAGGTAGGCCTCCGGGGTCGCGGCGCCGAGCTGGACCACGGAGCCGGAGCCGCCCTCCCGCGCCAGCACAGCGCCGGTCCACACGGGCGTTCCGGTGGTGGTGTCGACCGCGACCAGCAGCGTGCGGCCCGGGTCGCAAGCGGCTTCCCAGCCGGCGGGCGCCCCGGCGAGCGCCAGGTCGAAGCTGCCGGAGGTGATGGCGCCGAGGCGCCTCGAGATGGTGCTCGCCGGCCCGAGGGACCGGAGCTCCTCGGCGATCGCCCCGGTACGGAGGTCGCAGCCCAGCCACGTCAGCTCGACGGCGGCCATCAGGACGCTGCCTCGTAGTTGATGTTCCAGCTGAGGCTGCTGCTGGAGGAGGCGCCCACCGGCACGGTGTTGGAGACGGTGCCCGTGGACTGGGCGCTGGACGCCGTCTTGACGACGAATCCGGCGGTGGTGGAGCCGGACGTGATCTGGACTTCGGCCAGGTACTCGTTGTCGCCCGCGTTGACGTAGTCGGCCGGGCCGAGTTGCAGGATACCGTTGGTGGCGGCCTGGACCGGCAGACTCAGGGACCAGATGCCGGTGCCGCCGTTGGAGGTGCTGCCGAGGGTGAGGCTGCCCATCCAGGTGATCATCCGGCCGACGCGCGTCCACCGCGACACCAGGGTTCCGTTGCCGAGCGTCGGGTTCGTCGCGCCGGCCGTCCACGTGGGGGTGAAGCTCGTGAAGTCTCCTTGTGCGGACCACGCAGTGCCGTTCCAGTACTCGGGTAGCATCCGAACGGTGTTGAACCGGGCCTGGCCGACGTAGACCCCGGAGAGGGCGATGTCGGCGGCGGAGGAGACGGGCAGGATGCCGCCCGGCGCCACGGTCAGCTGCCGCACCGCGCTGGAGACCGTCGCCGCCCCGGTGCCTCCGCCGGCCGTGGACGGCACGGTGATCGTAGCGAGCGGGATGTAGATCTCGGTCGCGCCCGGCACCGGCGTGCTCGGCGTGGCCGACGCGACGCCCGGAAGGTACACCGTGTCCGCCTTGCGCAGGCCGGTGCCGTCCACCGCGGTGTCCCACACCCGCAGGTAGACGAGGTCGATCCGGGACCACGTCGCGGACGCGGGGGCCAGCGTTCCCGGGCTGCTGGCGGGCAGCTGGGCCCGGTACAGGCCCTGGCCCGCGCGCCACAGAATGGCCGGCCCGGCGGAGACGTTGATCGTGGTGCCGCTGAGGGTGACGGTCAGGCCGGGGTCGCCGGGGCGGATGCCGGGACGGGCTCCAAGCGAAGTGCCGTCCGACATGACGAACGGCAGGTCGAGCTTGCGGAGTTCGGTCTCGTCGTAGGAGAGCGAGGGCAGCCAGAGCGGGTCGGTCGGCACATGGCCTCCTCAGATCCAGGCCGAGCGCGCGGTGGCGGTCAGCAGTGCGGTGGGGCTGGTGCCGGCAGACGTCCACTGGACGGTGACGCTCTGCCCGGCAGGGACCTCCGGCCAGGTGCCGGACAGGTAGCGGCGCCGGGACGCGGTGCCGTTGAGGGTGGCGGTGTGGGCGTCGGTGTCGATGACGAGGACGTCGCCGGCGAGCAGGGTGTCGGTGTAGGTGAGCTGGCGGACCTCGCCGGTGGCGTACTGCACCAGCAGGACGAAGCCGGGCACGGGGCCGGTGATCGTGAACGTCGGCCGGGTGGCGATCGTCCCGGTGTTGGTCAGGGTGAGCGTGCCCGGGGAGCCGCCGGCCGTGATGACCAGGGGCAGGGTGATCGGCAGGGTGAGGCCGCCGGCCGCCACCGGCAGTCCGGTGGACTGGGACTGCAGCGTGGTCGAGTACCGGCGCGGATCGGCGGCGGTGAGCATCACGCTGTACCGGGCGACCCGGTCGGTCTCGTACTCCAGCAGCACCTCGCCCGACCTACGGACGGTGGCCTGCTTGGGGACGGTCTCCGCCACGGTCAGCAGCGTGTCCGTGATCGCGGCCGCCGCGTACAGCTGCTCGGCGGCCGCGTCCAGAGCGGCCAGGGACGGGGCGGTGACGGTGCCCGCCAGGGTGATGACCCGCGGGCCCAGGTAGCTCGGCCCCGCCCACGCGCCGTGGTCCGCCTCGCGGTCGGAGTACTGGGCGCGAACCGTGGCACCCGACCAGCCCTTGAGGCCGTCGGGGGCCACCGTCCACGCCACCCCAGCGCCGTCGACCGCGCCCAGCTGCAGCTGGCCGAGGGTGACCTGGCGGCCGAGGACCAGGCCCGGAGGGAAGCCGGCCATCAGCGCCTCCTCAGGTAATGAACTGCTGGTGCCGCACCAGGTCGGCGAGCTGTTCGTGGATGCCCTGCTGGGCGCCGTAGAGGGTGATATTGGTGGTGCGGCCGCCACCGCCCACGGCCGCCGCAGCCATCGGGGAGGCGAGCCGCCGGGCCGGAATCAGCTGACTGGCCATCGGAGTAGCTGGGATGAGCTGCTGGCCAAAGATCCCGGCGACCTCGCTCAACAGAGCCATGCTGCGGCCGCGCTTGGCCGTGGAGAGGGGGATGTACGCCTCTGGCCCGGCCTCGGCCCATAGGATCGGCTGGGACGACATCATCGCCTGGCGCCCGGACAGGCCGTCGGCAGCCGCTCGGATCCCGCCGTCGGCGTAACGCCGCACGCTCCCGTTGGCCTGCTCGTTCGGCTTGTCCCCGAACTGGTGCATGGCGGCGCCCGAGTAGTTCACGCTGACGTTCACGGACTTGCTGGTCGGGATGGCGTTGATCCTGTTGATCAGGGCGTTCAGGTTCGCCTGCGCGGCCTGGGTGGGAACCGTGATCTCCATCTGTCGGCCGCCGGGCAGCTCGCGCACGGCGATGCCGACGTCCGTCAGGTTCTTGACGGCTTCGGCGGTGAGCGCCGAAACGGTGATCTTGGTTCCCTCGGCCAGGTGCGTGGTCAGGCCCTGGACGTAGAGCAGCTCCTTCTGGGTCTGGCTCATGCCCGGGGTGGACATGGTGATCGCCAGGTACGAGGGGATCAGGCCCATCCGATAGGCCAGGAACTTGGCCTGGTCGGCGGTGAGGCCGAACTCCTCGCCAGCCTTCACCGCGGCTTCCCACGCGGTCTGCATGGGCGCCTGTGCACGGTTGAGCGCCGTCGCCAGGTCGACGCCCTGGGAACGGGCGAGGTCGTAGGTGGCCTGCGCTGCCGCCGCCGTTCCCTCCGTCAGCGCCTGTAGCTTGTTCCACAGCTGCTGGCCGTTCTCCGTCGCCGTGTTCAGCGACCCGTCGACGCCGATCAGCGCTGCCCCGAACCCCTGGGCATGGTCGACTCCGTTGGCCCACGCCGCGTTCAGGTCCAGCAGCTGCCGGTTCATCGTGGCCATCGCGGCCTCCACGTCCAGCTGGCCGCCGGACAGCAGCCGCAGGGCGTCCCGTAGGGCGCGCGACTTGGTGTCCGCGTCCGCCTCCGACTTGCTCAGGGTGTCGATAGCGGCCTTCAGCCGGCCGGTCGGATTGGTCGCGTCCCCTGCTGCGGAGCCCGAGCCCTGCAGTGCGGCCGCCAGATCCTTCTGGCGCTGGATCGCGGCGGGCACTTCGCCGTCGAGGCCCTTCAACGCCTCCGCCGCCTTCTTGTAGGCGTTGCCCTCGTTGTCGGTGACCCAGACCGGGGTGGTGGTGCCCTTCAGCAGGGTGGTGTGGGCCTGCGCCAGATCGAGCAGGCGCTGTCGCAGCTGCGGGATGGAGGCGCCTTCGCCCAGGTAGGCGTTGGTCAGCTCGGTCGCGGAGACCTTGGCCGCCTTCATCGTGTCCAGCAGGCTGGTCTTGCCGTCCTTCAGCTTGGCGTCGGCGAGGATCTGTACCGCTGCGGCGCGGACCGACGCGTCGACCGCACCGTGCGACTGCTGCAGGGCCGACGTCAGGGACGTGATCCGGACCCGGTGGGCCTCCGCTGCGGCTGCCGCCTCCTGCTGCTTCTTCGCGAGGTAGTCCAGGCCGATCATCGCGCCGGCGATGGCGATGCCCCAGGGGCCGCCGAGGAACGACCACAGGCCGCGCATCGCCCCCATGAGGCCCGCCCCCGCGCCGACTCCGACGGCCATCGCGGTGCCCGCGAGCGCGCCGCGGAACCCGGCGAGGCGGCCGCCGCCCTGCTCGACCGCGGCCGAGGTGTCGCGGAACGCGGTCGCCATCCGGCCGATCACCGGCACGTGGTACTGAAGCGCGGCGAGCGCGCCACCGAACTGGCTGATGTCGCGTCCCGCACCGGCAGCGAGGACACGCTGGTAGAGGATGGAGTCGCCGACGCCGCGGAACGCCTCGACCCCGGCGCGGCCGTAGCCGACGACGGTGTCCCGCAGGGCCTGCACCTGCGGCCGGAACGGCCGCAGCGCGATCATGCCGAGGACGGACAGCTGGAGCGGCCCGGGCAGTTCGGCGAAGGCGTGCGCGACCGAGCCCACGATGCTGGCCAGCGGGCCCAGTTCCCGCGAGGCGCCGGAGAGCAGGCCCACGCCGGCGTGGACCCGGCCGGCCAGCACCTCCAGGGCGCCGGCGTGCCCCAGGAGCGCGGTCCCGGTCTCCCGGACGGCGTCGACGAACGGCCGCAGCGCCGAGCGCGCGTTGCGGTACACCTCCGCGATGGTGTCCATGTCGTGGGCGACAATAGGAATGGCGCGGGTGGCGATGCGCGCCAGCACATCGCCTACGGGTTCGGCGAGCGCCTTCGCGGCGTGCAGGATGCGCGTGCCCCCGGCCGCGAGGACGTGCTCGACCCGCGGCCCGTACAGCTCCCACAGGTTCCCGGCGATCTCGATGCCGCGCTTGATGTAGGGGATGGCCCGCGAGACGGCGTCGGCCATGCCGCGGGTGATGCTCTCCAGGTGGGGGGCGATCCCGAGGTAGATCTCCAGAAACGCGGCCTGCAGCTGCTTACCGAGGCCGCGCATCGCGCCGCCCAGGCCCTTGGACTCGGCGGCCGCCAGCGCGGCGGCGCCGCCCGCACGGCCGACCTGGATCGCGAACGCGTCCCAGGCTTCAGCGCCCTGGTGGGCGAGCGCGGTCATCGCGGACAGGGCGGGCTTCCCGAACGCCATCGCGGCGGAGGCGGTGAACTGCTGCTCGGACAAGTTGTGCTGGGCGTCGTGCAACTGGTCGACGACGTACCTCAGGCCCTTGAAGTGCCCCTGCGAGTCCCAGGCTTCGATGCCGAGCGTCTTCAGGCCGATGGCGGCTTGCTTGGTCGGCTTGGCGAGGTTGACGAGCGCGCCGCGCAGGGAGGTGCCGGCGGTCTCGCCGATGATGCCGGACTTGCCGAGCAGGCCGATCGCGGTCGCCGTGTCCTCGATGCTGATGCTGAGCGAGTTGGCGGTGGGGCCGACGTACTTCATCGCGTAGTACATGTCCATGAGCTCGCCGGACGCCGAGTTGGTGGCGTTGGCGAGGACGTCGGCGACCCTGGTGGCCTGGGACGCCTTGAGGGCGAACTGGTCCATGATGTCGCCCTCGATCCGGGCCGCCGTGGCGACGTCGGTCCGGGCAGCCGCGGACAGCTGGATGGTGCCGCGCGCGGCCTTGATCGCGTCCTCGGCGGACAGGCCCGCCTTGGCCAGCTCGGTCATCGCCTCGGCCGCTTCGGCGGCGTTCGCGCTGGGGAGCTTCATGTCGGCGCCCAGGGCGCGGGCCTCGCGGCCGGCGAGCTCCATCTGGCCGCCGGTCGCCCGGGTGACTTCCATGAACTTGAGCAGCGAGTCCTGGTACTCGTTGCCGGCGTGGACGATCTCGTGGAGCCCGTACAGGATCGTGCCGCCGGCCAGCAGCAGCCCCAGGTGCTGAACGGAGCCGAGGGCGCCCTCGGTGCCGCGTTGGACGGTCTGCATGCCGCCGCGGGCGGCGGTGCCGATCTGTCCGAACAGCGGTGCAGCGGCAGAGACTTCGGCGCCGACCGCACGCACACCGCGGGCGGCGGTGGCGGTGGCCTGCTCGGCCTCACGTACGGCCGCCGCACCGCCGCGGGCACCGGTGCCCATCGCGGCGAGGCCGGCCTGCGCGGCACCGGCCTCGGCGCCCATCAGCGCCGCGCCACGGCCGGCCCGCATCGCCGACTGCTCCAGCGCGAGCGCGGACGTGCCGGCGCCGCGCATGCGGCTGTCGAACTGGGAGGTGTCCGCGACGACCCGGACGGTCACTGTGCGATCGGCCACGGGGCGCCTCCTCGGTGCTGGGGGCGGGGTCAGCGCCCCCGCGGGTCGGTGATCTGCAGCTGCACGCCGAGCGCGCCGTTCCACAGGCGGCTCAGCTGCCCGTCGGACAGCTCACCCCAGAACTGGTCGAACTCGGCCCGGTTGTCGGGTCGCGGCTGGACGAGCTGGGCGTGGACGAGGGCGGGCGCGAACTCGTCGGCGTCGAACGCCGGCTCCGGGGCCCCGAGGCGCTTGGCTTCGTCGATCTGCTCGCGCGTGGCCGGGTGCTGGGAGCGCAGCTCCTGGTAGGCGCGGTGCGAGACCGCCTCCAGCACGAGCTCGGCCCGGGAGGCCTCGGCGTCCTGCTCGGCCTGCCGCAGAGCCGCAGTCGCCTGGGCGAGCTGGTCGTCCTCGGCGCCGGAGGCCCGCAGCCGGTCGCACAGCTCGTCCAGAGCCTCGACCTGGGCGGCGGCCTCGGCGTCCAGCGTCAGCGCCACGATCCGGCGGGGCCGGCTGATGCGCTCGCGGATCTGCGTGAACGTCAGCCGGGCCGGTGCGGGTGTGGACTTGCGGGTGGTCATGGCGTCCTCGCGGGGTCAGAGCAGCGCGTCGCGCACTGCGGTGGTGATGCCGTGCTCGGCGTCCGCCTCGGCGGCGTCCAGGGCCGGGCCGAGGTGCGGCAGCGGGGCGTTCTTCGAGGTGCCGTACTCGATGATGTTGCCGAGCGGGCCCTGAGGGCGGCCCTTGTCCGGGCCGATCTCGGCCTCGACGCCGCGAGCGGTGGCCTTGATGTCGTAGGTGATGGAGTGGGGGTAGCGGGGCAGGTAGCGGTGTCCGGAGATCCGCTGCCGGGCGTCGTCGCGGACCCGGCGTGCGGTGACCTCGACGGCCGTCGCGGCGAGCACGCGCAGACGCAGCGGCGCCTGCTCGAACGAGGCGACGAGTTCCTGCAGTCCGGTGACGATGACGCTCAACTCGGCGTCTCCTTCCGGTAGATGCTGACCTGGAGGCCGTCCGGGCGGGTGCCGTCCTCCTGGACGGCGGCCATGCGCCGGGCGCCGGCCGCGCACGCGTGGCACCGCACGACCTGGGCGTCGTACGCGAACTCGGCGGCCGCGGCCGTGGTGTCGTGGACCGGGTGTCCGCAGTCCCGGCAGGCCTCGGCCTCGACCTCCAGCAGGGCGAGCGCCCACCAGCGGTCCTCCGGCAGCCACAGCGGCTCACCGGGACCGGGCATCGGCCGGCCGAGCAGGATGGAACGGGGTATGCCCCAGGCGCGGGCGGCCTCGACTTCGCGCCGGAACGGCAGGCGCCCGTCTCGCAGACGCCCGGTCAGAAAGGGAGCGGGCTGGGCTCCTCGTTCACCGCGAGAGCGGCGGCGAACAGCTCCTGGGCGGTTCCGTGGTTGACGCGGTCGAGGAGCTGGTCGACCTGGCCCGGGCTGAGCGTCGGCGAGGTGCAGCAGGCGGCCAGCAGGGCGGGCAGGAACGTCGGCCCGTACAGGTCGCTGCTGCCGTGCTGCGGCGGGTGGGCGGCCACCAGCGCGGAAAACGCCCTGTGCCCGAGGGCCTGGAACCGGAACTCCACGCTGGCGGCGGCCAGGACCGAGCGGCGCTCGGCGACCCGGGCGGCCAGCTCGGTGCGCGGATCGGTGTCACCGAGCGAAGTCGGCTGCCATCCGTCGAGGGCGGCGAGCTCATCCTCCAAGGCCCCGAGTTCGGCCGCCGCGCCGCCGTCCAGGCACACCAGCACCGCCTGTTCGCGCGGCCTCGCGCCGTCGAGGAGGCGGCTGATGTCGGGCATCAGGCCACGACCGCCCGCGTCGCCGGGTCGGAGGTCACGGACAGCTTGACCTGGACCTTGAGGACCTCGTTCGCGGCCGGGGCGATGTTCTGAGGCTCGGTCGCGGTCACCGGGTAGACCTCGACGCGGTCCCCGCTGGCGAACGCGCCCGCGTAGGGGGTGCCGCGGCGCACGACGAGGTAGCCGGACACGCCGTAGGCCAGCGTGTTGTACGGCTGGTCCTCCTGCGGGGTGGTGCCGCGCTTGAACGTGATCTCGGCGCTGTACGCCTTGCGGCCGGGCACGGTGGTCTCGAACGTGCTCGCCAGGGAGGAGGTGTTGACGTCCGCCGTGGTGGGGTCGGTCTTCAGCCCGTCGGGGGTCAGCCGGGTCGTCCAGTCGTAGCCCGCGGTGAGCTCGCCGACGGTCGGCGACTGGATGTTCGCAATGGAGTTCACCCACGCGACCTTGATGTTGCCGTCGCTGATCAGGTCAGCCATGATCTCGTGATTCCTTCCTGGTCAGAGGCGGAACGCGGCGACGGTCACCGACGCCGATGCGCTGTAGCCGATGGAGGCCTGCTGGTTGATGTCGGCGAACAGGGCCGGGTCGAGGGGGCCGATCATCTGCTCGCCCGACGCGGCGACGGTCACCGTGCGGTCCGGCACCGTCAGGCCCTTGTAGTTGTTGTTCTGGGTGGTGATGGTGACGGTCACGCTGGACGCGGACCCGTTCTTCACGTGGAGGAAGGTGTTCGCGGCGGTGAGCGGGACTTTGTCGCCGCCGGACGTCGCCGAGGCGTACGTCGGCGAGATGCCTCCGGCCTTGATGGCCTGGACGGTCAGCACAGCCATGGGGTGCTCCTAGCTGGGGGTGGACCGCAGCCTCCAGCGGGCGGCGGTGTAGAAGACGGGGGGCGTCACCTCGTCGTCGCGCACGACGGGCTGCCCATCGAGGGCCTCGGGCCGCCATCCGGTGCGGCCGGCCACGACGAGCGGCGCGTCCAGGGCCGCGGTGACTCTGTCGCTGTAGTTGAGGGCCTGCTCGGCGGTCTTCCCGACGCAGGTGACCTGCACGGTGCCCCGCCAGTCGACGCGGTCGTCCGCGAGGGACGCGCGCACCGGCGTGCCCGGGCTCGGGTAGAGGACCGCGTACGGCGGGTCGACGCCCTGCGGGGCGCCCCCGAGGTAGACGGTCAGCTGGGCGGCAGTCAGGACGGCGGTGACGGCGTCGATGTGCGGCAGCACGGCGGGGGTCGGCACGGCAGGCCTCCTCAAGTGGTGTCCTCGACGGTCAGCCGCCAGGCGGTCGCCGTGGACCCGTAGTCGACGCTCATGACGGCCATGGCGCGTCCGACGAGCCGGGTGTCGCCGGACTCGGTGACGGTCAGGGTGTCGCCGACCTGCAGCCGCGCCGAGGTCATCGCCCCGAACGGCAGCGCGACCTGGTAGCGGGCGGTGATGGCGAGGCGCTCGCCGGCGCGGCGGTCGCGCGGCAGCCGCTCGGGCTTGACCCGGCAGGCCCCCGTGTACAGCACGGTCGCCGGGCCCGGGGTGAGGGCGCTGGTCGTGCGGTCCAGCACGGGGGTGCCGGCGCGGGTGATGGTGCAGCTGTCCAGCATCAGCTGCTGGTGGGCGGCCCGGCCGGCACCGAGGACCTGGTCGAGAGGGCCGCTCACGACGGCCTGACCGAGGTCAGCGACACCCGGTACGGGGCCAGGGCCTCCTTGTGGCCGTCGGACAGGGTCGCGCCGCCGATCGTCTCGGACGCGAACGTCCGGGAGTAGTCGTCGATGGTCTCCTGCCGCAACCCCTGCGGGTTGGTCATGCTCATCGTGGCCAGGTCGAGGACGACGTCGAGGATGTCGTCGGGGACGTCCCGGTAACCGTGGCTGTAGGTGATCCGGACCCTGGGCGCCCAGACGCCGAGGTTGCGCCGGGGCCATCCCATCAGCCGGCCCGGCGCGTACCACGGGTACCCGCGGGTCAGCTCGTCACCGAGCCGCAGGTAGTCGCGGTTCTCCAGGCAGGTGATCTCCACGCCGCCCAGATCCGCCAACTCGACGATCGCGAGCGGGTTCTGATCGTCGACGACGAGTGGTCGGTCCGGCAGCCGCAGGACCCGTTCGCCGCCCGGCAGCACGATCGTCTCCTGGGAGACGAACGTCAGGGTCTGCCGGGTGTACCGGCGGACCTGTGCGGAGGCCCGCCGGATCGCGAGCGCGGCCTGTGTCGGGTCGACACTGCGCTGCATCGCGGCCTGGAGGTCGTCCACGGTCGCAAGCGGTGGGGCGGCCACGGCTCACCTCCCGGGCTCACGGCGTGGACAGGATCGCGTCGAGGCGCGTGGTGAGGGTGGCCCGGGCCGAGTCGCCCTTGGCGCGCTCGGCGTCCAGGGCGAGCTGTGCACGCCCTGGGTCGCCGTCGACCCAGGTCAGGACGGTGTCGATGGTGCCCGCGATGTCCAGTCCGTCCGGCGCCGGGGGCTGCCCCGCGCCGTCCGGGCCTGGCCCGGCCGCCGGCGCTGGGGGCTGGTCGGGAACCGGATCGGGCTCGGGGTCGTGCTCGATGACCTCGACCGGCGCACCGGTCGAGGCGAGGTGCCGCGCGAAGTCGCCGACGTACTCGGCGCCCTCTCGCAGCTCGTGGACGGCGTAGTCCCAGTACAGGCGGTATTTGCTCAGCAGGCGCACGCGCACGGCGGTCTCCTCGTGGTCGGGGCGGCCGCCGTACGGGCGGCCGCCGGGCAGGTCAGGCGTGCTCCAGGACCACGGCCCGCTTGAACATCGCTGCGTCGCCGGTCAGCGCGTCCGAGGGGACGCCGTAGTCGCCGACGTACGACCAGGAGGTGGACAGCACCTGCTGCAGGCGGTCCTGTGGCGGACGCACGATCCGCGCGACCTGAACGCCGGGGGCGGCGTCGATCATCTGGATGTCAGGAACGTCCTCCACGCCGGTGCCGGACAGCAGGCTGCCCATGCCCTCGAACGGGGCGGCGACCAGGGCGCTCGCGCCCATGACGATCGGCCGGTGCACGGTCAGGGTGCCGGCCGAGCCGCCGAGTACGGTGGGGCACTCGATGTTGCGGACCCAGTCGATGCCGCCGAACCGGCCGATGCTAAGGTCCCGGAAGACGGGGCTGTCGACCCTCCCCTGCAAGGCCTGCTTGAAATCCGGATCGGAGAACAATTCAGCTTCGGTGTCGGGGTCGATGTGGGCGACGTAGTAGCCGCCGAGGGTCGGCACGTTCATCTTCCGCAGGCGGGCCACCGCCGAGCGGAACATGGCGAACGTCGCGAGGTTCGAGCTGGTCAGGTCGTAGGCGGTGTTGGTACCGGTCGCGCGGATCGTCACGGGGGCGGTCGAGGCAACGACCGCGTCACCGACCACGTCCGCCCGGGCGGTGCCGAGCGTCAGGGTGTTGGTGCTGGCGTTGACGCCGGTGACGGTGTTCGCGACACCGGCGATGGTGACGTTCAGCGGGTTGGCGCCGGAGACCGGCGTGGGTACGCCGTTGACGAGCACGGTGCTGAATCCGGCGACGGACTGCACGACGATCGATGTGTCCGAACCGCCTGCGGTGGTGCACCAGGTCCGCCCACCGGCGTACGCGGAGTACATCTTGTTGCGGGCGAGCTGGTTGATCGACTGGCCGGCGTTGATGGCGAGCGTCTGTGCGTCGGCCAGGAACTTCGAGGCCAGGGTCATGCTGCTGTACAGCATGTTGGTGTCGATGGCCTGCCCGTACTGGTCCATGGTGACGCTGTACTGCTCGACCGCGTAGGTGGCCGCGGAGGTGTCCGAGCCGGTGATCGGCGTGGTCGCTGTCGCCAGCAGGCCCTTGCGGGTGAAGGTGCGGGTGTCACCGAGGCCGCCCTGCCAGGGCTGCGAGTCGGCGACCCGAGGGAAAAGGAACTCCGGGACGAGGGCATCCTGGAAGGTCTTGTCGAGCAGGCCGTTCTGCATGATCGCCTGGATGGGGACGGGCAGCTGGGGGCGGACGGCGTGCCGTCCGAGGCTGAACCACGACGCGAGCGTGGGCATGGGCTACTCCTGGGTGATCTCGACGGACACGAGGTCCGGGTACTGCGCGGCCACCTGGTCGAGGCCGAGCAGAGCGGTCTGGGTGATGGCCGACACGGCGGCGCAGACGCGGCCGTCCTGCTCGCGGTCCTCGTGGCCGGTCACCTCGATGTGGGTGAGGCCGGCGCCCAGGCGGGCACGCACGTGGATCACGAGCGGGGCCGCAGCCCGTACTTGGCGAGCTCGGCCGCGAACGTGGGCCGGTCGGCGGTGGTGAAGTCAGCGGGGGCAGGCGGCGTGCGGTGTCCCTGTGCGGAGTCCGGGCGCGGGCCGCGCGGGCCTTCGGCCGTCTTGGCGAGGTGGGGCTTGCGCTCCAGCAGCGCGGCGAGGTCGGCCGTGATGGTGCTGGTGTCGATCTCGCCGGAGCTGTCGGCGTAGGTGGCGAGGTCGAGGAAGGCCGCGGCGTCGTCGGGATCGGCGAACTGCCCGGCGGCCAGGGCCCTCACCTCGGCGCGCACGGCCCGGGCGGTTGCCGCCTCGGCGCGGCGCGACGCCTGCTCAGCGGCGGCGGTGGCCTTTTCCAGCTCGGTCTTGTCACGGTCCTCGAACTCGGCGACCTTGGCGGCCAGTTCGTCGGCGCGCTTCTTCTCGGCGGCGGCCTGCTGGCGGGCGGCGGCCCGCTCGGCCTTCATGGCGTCGAGCGCGCGCTTCCCGGGGTCGCCGAGCGCGGCGGTGCCGTCGTCGCCCGGCTCGCCGGCGGCCGGCGGGGTGGCCGGGTCCGGGTCGTCATCGTGACGGCCCAGGTCGAACCAGGGCGTGCGGATGTGCTGCATGATGTCTCCCGTTGCGGGGGTGGACCAACCTGGCGTTGCGCGCAGGTCAGATGAGATAGCCGAACCGGACCAGCAGACGAATCAGATCGTCCCGGTCGGTGGCGAGCTTGTAGAGCTCCTCCGGCATCAGCCGGGGAGTGCGGAGCTGGAAACGGGGCAGCCCCTGCTCCAGGTCTGCGGGTCCGCGGGCGAAGCGGATCCCGGTGCGGGCCTCCGTCTCGGCGCGGATCTGCCGGTAGAACCCGGAGCGGCGGCTCGTGCCCTCCAGTGTGGCGAGCACTCGCCGTCCGTAGGAGTCCAGGACGGTCACGCTCCTGCGGGCGTTCACGACCTGGTAGATGTCGGCGCCGTCCCTGATCGCCTGGGCGCCGGCCCGGGTGAAGCGGCGGTTCTGCTCGGCGGCAGACAGCCGGTTGAAGAACCGCATCGGATCGAGGCGTTCACCCGGACGTGCCTCGGTCGCCGGGACGCCGTAGCACTGGCAGCGCTTGTGCCGCTGGAATCCGGCGTCGTACCGGTACCAGCGGCCCGCGAGGATCGCGCACCGCGCGCACGCGCCAGCGCGAACGCGGCGGACGTAGCCGGTGACCCGCCGGTTGCCGGCCATGGCGACTCCGGCCGCGCTGGATCCGGCGTCCGCCACCTCGGAGGCGACGATGCGCTGCATGTCCAGCATGCCCCGGAGCATCGCCTGCTGGAGCGTGAGGCCGCCGTTCAACAGCGCCTTGGTGCGGATGACGGGCAGGTACAGCAGGCTGTCCAGTGCCCGGCCGTCGGCCGCGGTGCGGGCGAGCGCGGAGGCGTTCACCCGGGTGGCGCCCGGCAGGTAGTCCTGGGCGAGGCCGTCGGCGGCCACCATGGCGTCCACGTAGGGCTGCCCGGTCAGGGCGGCCAGCAGCTTGCCGGCCATGACGGCGCGCAGGATCCGCTCGCCGATCCCGGCCAGCCACGAGCCGGTCAGATCGTCGGCGGCGAGCTGGGCCCACAGCGCGTCGACCGTGGCCAGCGACCCGGCGACGGCCCGCTGCTGGGACTGCCCGTACGCGGCGACGATCGCCTCGTGTCGGTCGTCAGCCATCGGCGCTGTCCGCCGACCATCCGGCCGTGTGGTCCGGCGCGGCCGGCTGCGGGCCGGGCGGCGCGGTGGCCAGGGCGTGCAGGTCGGCGGCGGTCATCCGGGTCAGCGCGTCGTCCTCCATCGCCTGCATGCGCGCGATCTGGCCGGCGGAGAACCCGAGACGCTCCCACGCCATCTCGCGCGGCAGCAGGCCGGCGGCGAAGAGTTTGGTGACGGCGTCGGCCTGCTGCGCGAACGTCGGCGTCGCCGGGTCGCGCCAGATCGTCTCCATCCGTTCCGCCTCCGGGCTCACCCGGCCGTCGCGCACCAGCAGGGCCAAGCGCATCACGTCCTCCCATGCCCCGCCGAATGCCCGCTGGCGGCGCTCGGCGCGCTTCACGAGCCTCGACTCGGCCGCGCGGATCGCGTCCGCGCTCGGAGGGTTGTCCGTCGCCAGGCCCAGGTAGGTCGGCGGCAGACCGGACAGGGACGCGGTGATCCGGGCCAGCGAGTTGAGCGTCTCGTGGAAGTTGCTGAGGCTGGCCTCGGGGAACTGCCCGAAGCTGACCTTCTCGTTGCGGCTCGCCCAGACCCTGCCGATGATCTTCGACAGGGACGAGACCGGGCGTCCGGACGGGTCCTTGAAGTCGTCGTCCGCCAGGCCGGTGGCCCACCTGCGCGGCAGGGCGTGGAACTCGGCGCCGACCATCATGTCCGAGGCGATCTTGCATGCGGCGTCCGACAGCGGCACGATCGCCGCCAGCTCGCTCACGCCGTCCCGGTCGGCCACCCGGGACCGGTTGACCAGCGCCACCACCGGCACCGCGCCCAGGCGGTGCTCGTCCCGCTCGGACTCCGCCCAGGAGCCCGACGGGCCGTCCCTGTGCAGCTGCACGGTGACGTCCGGCAGGTAGAGGGCCGCGAACTCCTCGCAGCCGCCGTCCATCCGCGGCTCCTGCCAGCGTTTCAGCGCCGCCACGATGCACCGGGTCCGCGGATCCCGTTCGGCGTACACCTGCAGCGGGCTCTCCACCGTGATGACCGGCGGGTCACCCGGGCTGTCACCGGCGCCGACGATCACGTAGGAGCGGCGCATCGCCAGCGCGTCCACGTGGGCGAGCTGCGACTCCTCGTCCAGGTCGTTGGGCTGCCAGATGGCCGTCCACAAGTCCTGATCCGCCTGCTCCTGGCCGCCCAGCCGGAACCCCTCGATGTCGAGACGCTCCTCGAGGGAGTCGACGACCAACTGCGGCCAGTTGATGACCACCTGCCGCAGCCGGTCGTCGACCTCCTGCAGCAGCTCGGGCGCCATGTAGGAGAGCGGCTGCCGGCCCTCGTAGTAGGCGTTCCACAGCTCCAGTTGGGTCCGCTGCCGGTCGTGGGCCTCGGCGAGGCGCTTCACCCAGCTGACCGCGTCCAGGTCCATCATCAGCGCATCACCACCACAGTGCTCTCGGGTTCGGATCGGGCGAGGCCTGCGGCGACGGCGTCGCCGGCCGCCTCGTGGGCGAGGATTGAACAGATCGCGACGTCGATCTTCTGATGGACCGACGCCTTACGAAGTACGTACCGGTCACCGGGCCTCGCAGCCTGCCGGGCGTTCCCAACGTGCTGGGACGCTGTCTCGCACCCGTCGTGCCAGAACCCGGAATCGGCCTTCGCTACGTCGGTGCGCAGGCGCTCGGCGGCCGCATGCATCTGCACGGCCCGCTGGGTGTACCAGCGCACCACGCGGTCCCCGTACTGGTCCGCCCACCCGTCGATCTCCGTCTCCCAGTACGGCGGGTCCATGTACGCGCGAACGACGTCGTAGGTGTGCATCAGCTCGTCGAGGGCGGCAGCGACTTCCAGGCGCGGCGTCTGGCCGCCCCACTCCGCCGGATTCCACACCGTCGGCAACTTCAGCGAGCTGTACGTCGGGGTGAACTGGTAGCCGTCGAGGGTCTCGGCGCGGATGCCGGTCCAGTCGTCCAGATCGGAGCCGTCCAGACCGAGCACGATCCGCGCACCGGGGGCAACATGGCGCGGCCGAGCACGGGAGTCCCACCGATCCCGGTGCAGCCATGCGCCGGACCCCGCCACGATCCGGTTGCCGAAGAACCGCTCCGCCTGTGCGCTGTCCTTCTCCGCGAGCTCGGCGGCCTCGGCCTCGATGGCGTCCAGGTCGACCCACCACGAGTCGCCGTAGACGACCTTGTGGATCCGGCGCCGCTCTGCCTTGACCTCGTAGCGCAGTTCGGCCGGCGGCCGCACGTAGTCGCGGTGGACGTCCCGCGCCTTCGACTCGAACGTTCGCTGGGCCACCGAGTTCTCGCTGGGGTCCCATGCGTTCGTCGTCTCGACGGCGCGGCCGCCCATACCGGCCAGGCCGCGGCGCTGGGTTTCAGCAACCTTGACCATCTTGTTCTGCTCGGTCCAGATCCCCGTCTCGTCCTGCGGTACGAACGTGACGCGCTGGCCGAGCCGGGACTGGGCCGAGGACGTGACGATGTCGATCCGGCCGTCGTTCGGCAGGCGGATGAACTCCTCGCCGGTCTTGGGGATCAGCTCTGACAGCGGGCCCTTCTCAATCATGGGCCGCAGCGCGTCGTAGATGTTCCCGGTCTGCTCCTCGGAGAACGCCGTGACCTGGATCAGCGGGGTCGGCCACGGCCTCCCCATGGGCTCGCCGGGTTCGTACTCGTACACCCAGCCGCAGCCGCAACCGTGGTCCCGGCAGTCCCACGCCTCCCCGCCCTCGGCCCAGCCAGCGAACAGCGCCGGCCCGACCGCCTCGAGGGTGACCTGCGAAGCGGTGAGCGGACCCTTGCCCCACTTCTGGGGCCTGACCAGCAGCGAGCGCCGATGGGCGAACGCCGGCGCCAACTGTCCGCACCGGGCCGTCGGCTTCAGCTGGTAGTGCTTGACGTAGAACCAGGCCTGCTCATCGGTGAGGACGTAGGGCTTGCCGACGTCGAAGCCGTCCGGGATGACGCAGTGCTGCTGCACCCAGTCGGCGGCGAGGATGCCAAGGGTCGGGAAGTCGATGACGCGCGGCTCAGCCTTCGCCGGAGCCACTGGTCACGACCTTGAAGCGTGCTCGGGTCGGCGAAGCGACGCTGCCGGAACGCGCTGACGTACGCTCGCGCTCCTGGCGGCGCTCGCCGATCTCGTCCTGGGCGATCCGCCAGCGGTTCGCCCGCATCCCCGGTGTCGTCAGCCCCAGCGAGTCGGCCATCTGCCGCACCAGCGTGGACAGGTTGACCCGTGACGCGGGCTGTTCGGCTTCGGCCAGGCGTCGCACGTACAGCGCGACCTCGAGCTGCTGACCGTACCGCTCCCACATCAGCGACTGCGGCATCGACCAGAGCTGGCCCCACAGAGCGTCCTCACGTGCCGTGCAGTCCTCCAACGGCCACCGAGGCACCTCGAGGACGCGGCCGTCAGCCGGAAGAATCGTCCACTCACCCACGTCCCGCTCACGCCGAAGCGCCAACGGGTCCGGTGCCGGCCCGGACCGAGAGCGCGCGCCACCACTGGCCATGGGACACCTCCAGCAAGCAACTACGCACAGTCATGAAGAGAAGCGGCAGTGAGCGGCCGTGAAAGTTTTGAACCTGCCCGACCATCGATAGCCCTCCCCGGCGGTCCGGAAGAAGATCATCGTGGGGGTCATCCCCCTGGGTATGGTCACCCTCCGTGACGGCCGGCGGCCCATCCTCCGGGCTGATGCACTGCTGTCTCCCTGCTGTGGCAGCGCTGGCAGAGGCCGCGGCCGCGCGTCGGGTCGTTGGCGTCCTGCCCTGCGGCGACGAGGTCGCGCCGGCTGAACGGATGGTGGTCCGCGTGGACGCTGGGTGCGCGGTGGCACAGGACGCAGACGGGGTCGCGGGCGAGGACGGCTGCGCGGAACTGTTCGTGCTCGCGGTCGTAGCCGCGCTGCCGCGCGCTGCCTCGGCGTTGCTCGGCCTCACGGCGGTGGTCGGGGCAGCGGCCCCGGTCGGTGTACTCGGGGCAGCCCGGCTGGGAGCAGATGGCGAAGGCCCGACGTCTGGTCACGTGATCGCCTCCGCAGTAGGTTGGGCGCCCTGTGTCGATGGTGGGGATGGTGTGTGGTGAGCAGGACGGGTAGGGCGGTCGCTGCCGGCGGCGGCGCGTTGGCCGGACTCGGGTTCGTGTTCGGCCTGTGGCCGGTTGGGGACGAGTGCGGCTCCGGGTTCTCGCCGCGCAGTGTTCGGGAGGACTGCCTGGTGGATCTGGCCGGCCGGTCGGTGGGGGGCTGGCAGTTGGTGATCCTGGGGGTGGCGGTTCTGGTGGCCGGGTTGGTCCTGCTGCGATCAGACGGCAGGGTGTCGGCTGGTACGCCCTCGGAGTCGTAGCGGCGGCCCGGGCAGGGAGTGCGGGCCTGCGCTGTCCGGACACTGCATCAGCTGGTCCGGGCCGCCGCGGTTGGTGAGCGGCCCGCCACGGGGGGAGTTGGCGGGCCGCTGGTCTGGGAACGCCGAGAGCCCCGCAGTGTGGCTTGCGGGGCTCTCGGTCAGCTGTTGTGTCCGGGCACGCCGGACGTGGGGCCAGTGTGGATCATCTGGTGTGCGTACGTCAAGCGGCTGCCGCGCGGCGGAGTTGAGCGACGCGGGAGCGGTGGCGGCCGATGGTGCGGGCGATGAGGTCGTGTCCGACTCCGCCGGCGTCGAGGCGCCGGACTAGGCGGTCGCGTTCGGCTGCGGCGTCGCGTGCGCTCTGGGCGCGCTGGACGGCGCGGGCGAGCCACGGGAGCGCGCTCACGTCGAGGGGGCTGTCGTCGTCGGGGATGGGCTGCCAGTCGGTGAGGGTGCTCACGGCGCGGGCGCGGTGGTAGTCGGCGTCGGTGTCGCCGAGGACGCAGTCGGGGGTCGCGCTGAGGATGACGCGGGTGGGCCCGGGTTGGGGGGTGATCACGTCCGTGAGCCCGATCCGGCCGTCGGTGAGGGTGTTCACGGTGCCGGTGGCGTAGGTGTAGTGGGGGTCGTGGTCGCGGCTGCCGGGGGTGCTGACCTCGATGGTGGCGTGCTGGGTGCCGTCGGGTGTGGTGGTGACGTTCCAGATGGTGGCGTGGCCGTGGACGGTCCAGGGCCCGGCGATGCCGTGGAGTTCGGCGGTGTGCCAGGCGCCGATGGTGAGGGTGCTCATGGTGGTGGTCTCCGGTGGGTGAGGGCGCTCTCGGCGCGGGCGTGAGCGCCCTCACGGTGGGTGGGTTTCAGGCGGCGCCGGTGAGGCCGTTGAGGAGGGCCGTGCCCGTCCAGGACGATCCGCAGCTGGGGCAGCCGATAACGAAGTCGTCCTGGCCGTTGGTGACCTGGAACTCGCCGCCGCACTCGCACTGCCGACCGGTCGCGTGGGCGCCGTTGGCGGGGCGGCCGTCGAGAAGCCGGTCGACGCGTCGGCGGATCGCGGCGACGTCGGCGGCGAGCTGGTCGAGCTGGACGCCGGTGAGCGCGCGGAACGGTCCGGTGGCGGGGCCGAGGCGGGCGGCGAGCCAGGTGGCGGCCTGACGGCCGGTGCGGCCGGCGGCGGTCCAGGACCAGCGGCGGGGGTCCTGGGCGTCGTGGAGGCTGATGAGGGCGATGTCGCGGGCGACGGTGTCGGCGGGGCTGGCGCCGCGGATAGTGAACGCGGGGCGCTGGATGCTGCTGGCGATGCTGTCGGCGAGGGCGAGGAGGTCGGCTTCGATGTCGAGGATGGTGTCGAGCGCGGCGACGCGGAGCGGGGCGGGGTGTTCGCCGGGGGCGAGGGCGGTGCGCTCGGCGCGCTCGGCGGCGGCCTGCTGGGCGACCACCTCGATGCCGTCCAGGGCGTCGTCGATGGTGCGCTGGTGGTCGGCCATCCGTCCGGCCGGCGGCCAGGTGCGGGGGGTGGAGGCCTCGAGGAGCTCGCGCAGCACGGGCCAGCGGGCGGCGATGTGGGTGAGGTCGGTGTGGGCGGTGCTGGTCATGAGGGATCTCCTGGTGCGCTGTGCGGGCGGTGGGTCAGCGGGCGGGCTGGCGGGTGGCGGCGCCCAGGGGCGGCAGGACGGCCAGCTGGCAGGCGTCGGAGGTGCAGGTGACGGTCGCGGTGTCGGGCATGCGCTCGTCTCGGGGGCCCTCGTGGTCGCCGTGGGCGGTGATCAGGATGGTCCGGCCGGTGGCGAGGTTGACGGCCTCGGCGGCGTGGACGGTGCGGGTGCGGTAGTGGCGGAGGCGGTGCGGGTAGGCGCTCATCAGGTCTCCGAGGCGGGCTGGTAGGTGCGCTGGTCGAGGGTCCACGGCAGCCGGGTGCAGGGGGTGCAGGGGCGGCCGGTGGGTTGGGTGGCGCGGCGGCCGATCTTGCCGCAGGCGGTGATGACGATGTCGGGGCTGCTGCCGGCGCGGACGACGTGGTCGACGCGGCCGCCGAACAGGGCGGTGCGGTCGTCCTTGTAGTCGCTGCGGCGGAGGCGGCGGGTCATGGCGGTCCTAGGGGGTAAGGCCGCCGGGGACAACGCGTCCCCGGCGGCTGGAGGGGGCTAGAACGGGGGTTCGACGCCGGGGTCGGTGCTCGTGGCCCAGGGGTCGTTCTGGGCCTGCTGGCGGGCCTGCTGGGGCCGCTGGGGCTGCTGGCGCTGTCCGCCGCCCTGGGCCTTCTGTACCTTCGCGGTGGCGTAGGCCAGCGACGGGCCGATCGACCGGATCGTCAGGGAGACCCGGGAGTGCTTCTGGCCGTCCTTCTCCCAGGTCTCGGTGCGGGGTTCGCCGGTGACGAGGACCTCCATGCCCTGGGTGAGGGTCTCGGTGATGTGCTCGGCGAGCTGCTGCCAGGCGGTGCCGTCGATCCAGAGGGTGTCGCCGTCCTCCCACTGCTGGGTCTGGGAGTTGAGACGACGGTTCTGGAAGACGAGTCGAATCTTGGCGACCGGGGTGCCGTTCTGGGTGAAGCGGAGCTCGGGATCGGCAACGACGCGGCCGACGCCGGTCATGGTGGGCAGAGGCATGGTCAGGACTCCTTCGGGAAGGTGTGGGTGCGGCGGGGCGGGGTGTTCTCGGGGATCCGCCAGACCTCGAGGCAGTCCGGCCAGACGCTGAACAGGTACTGGGTGTGGCCGATGCGGCGGGCCCAGAGGGTGCGCTCGAAGAGCGGGCTGTGCTCGGGGCCGATGCGGGGGCCGATGCTCTCGCGGAACGCCCGGTTGTAGTGCTCGCGGGCGTCGTCGGTGAGTTCGGCCGGCCACTCCTCGTCGGGGCCGAGGTGGGCGAGGAGGGTGAAGGGGCTGTCCCAGGGCTCGTCGACCTGTGCGGCGAGGCGGCGCAGGAAGCTAGGGCCGTGGATGGTTCCGACGGTCGGGCCGTCCAGGCGGGACGGGACGTCCTGCTGGTCGAGCCACTGGCGGAAGGTGAAGGTCACGAGAGGGCTCCGGTGGGTGAGTAGCCGGTGATGCCGGTGTCGATGGGGCGGTAGGAGCGCCAGGGCCAGCCGCCCTCGGCGCCCTGGCAGATGAAGGCGGGCCACTGGCGTTCGTCGCGGGCGCCGCGCCAGGGGATGACGCGGCGCCCACGGTCCTCGTCGGCGGTGCGCTCGTCTTCAACGGGGCGCAGGCCGTAGCCGAACTCCGGCCAGCGCAGCCACAACGAGCTGCCGACGGGGCGGAGGGCGCGCGGGCCCATCGCGCCGCCCTGCGGGGAGTGCGCCTCGAGGGAGAGCGCGCACCCGGCGGTCGCCCGGGCCTCGTCCAGGACGACGGTGACCTTGCGGGCGAGCTCCTCCGAGTTGGGGTCGCCGGCGTGCAGGCGGTAGATCGGGCCGACGATCAGGAGGTCGGGCATGACGGCTTCGACGCGGCGCATCAGCCAGGCGCGGCCGTCGGGGCGGGTGAGGTCGACGCCCTCGGGGCGAAGGTCGATGTGGAGTTGGCCGCGGCGGACGGGGGTGCGCTGGCGTTCGGCGATGTTCATGAGGGCGCGGTAATGGCGGCGGGACTGCCGCGCGCTGTTCTCGCAGTCCAACACCAGGACCCGCTGCGGGCCGAGGGCGTTGGGTTCGCCGCCGAACGGAAGGATCCCGGCCGCGGTGGTGACGGCGATCTGCCGCTGCAACACCGACTTGCCTCCGCCTTCGCCCGCCGTCCACACCACGCGGTCGGTGTGCTCGAGCAGGCCGGGCAGGACCCAGTCGTAGCCCTCGTCCGGGTGGGCGAGGAAGTCGTGGACGTCCTCAACGGGTTGGTCTTCGGCGGCGCGGCCGGCGTCGCGGACCTCGCGGGCCATGGCGACGGCGGTCTCGGCGAGTTCCCCGGCGTCGGCGTCGCTCTCGGGTATCCAGCCGAGGTCGGCGATGCGCTGGCCGGTCTCGATGAGGGCGCGGCGCTGGGCGAGGTCGCGGATGTGCCAGGCCAGCCATTCGGCGTCGCCGCCGTAGGAAGCGGCCTGGATGCAGGTGTGGAGGTAGGACGGGCCACCCGCGCGGACGATGATGCCCTGGGTCTGGAGGTGGTCGGCAACGGTGTACGGGTCGATGGGCTGGCCGTGCTCGGCGAGGGCCCGCATGGCGTCGTGGATGAGCTGGTGGGCGGGGCGGTACCAGTCGCTGGCGGCGATCGGGTGGTCCCGGAGCAGGCGGCGGCCGTCGGCGGCCAGGAGCACGCGGCCGAGGAAGGCTTGCTCCGCGCCGACGTCGTTCGGGCGGGACCGCTCGAAGTCGTCCTCGAGGGGCGGCGGGGCGGTGGTGGTCATCAGAAGATCCCTCGGTCTGCGTAGGTCTGCTGCTGGGGCTGCTGCGCGGCGGGGCGGGGGTCGGCGAGCTCGTCGTCGTAGCGCTCGCCGTTCAGCCAGGTGCTCGGGTGCGGGATGAACTTCGGGTCGGTGCCGGCGGTCCGCCAGAACGCGGCATGCCGGGGGACCACCGCGACGATGGCGGCCGCGTCTGCTCCTCGTTTCAGGGCCTTCTTCCAGGCGGTTCGGGCATCGCCCTTGCCGACCTTGCGGGGGTAGGCCTTCCAGAACGCGTCGAACTCGTCAGCCTGCGGCGGTGCAGGTGTGGCACGAGGGAAGAGAGAGTTATCTACCTCGAGGAGAAGAGGAGTAGGGGTCAGGGATTCCCTGACACTGAGGTCCGGGATTTCCTGACACTGAGACTCGGGCCGTGTCAGGGATTCGCTGACACTGACCCCCTTCTCTGTGTCAGGGATTTGCGGACACTGAAGGTGGTCTGTGTCCGGGATTTCCTGACTCTGAAGTTCGGGTTCAGAGTCCGGGATTTCCTGACTCTGAACGAGGTTAAGGACCTTGTACTTCGCGGCGGCGTGGCGCTGCCCGGCGGTGACCTTGGCCAGGGTGTTTTTGGCGATCAGCTTCTTGATCACGTCGTAGAGCTGGGCCCGGTTGACCTTTGCTCCGTCGAGGATCTTGGGGTCCTCGATGCTGGACCATGTGAGCCGGGTGTCGTCGTTCGCGTCCTCCGCCAGGACGACCAGGAGGAGCTTCTCCCGGTGCGTCAGCGTCTCCGGCGCGTGTCGCAGCACCTCGACGATCAGGCGGATTCCCACGTGCGGTCCTTCGTTCGATGGTTGGTGCTGGCGTCGGCGGCCGGGGTGGCAACCGTCGACGCCAGCGGTCCTCGGGGCCGGGATCAGGCCGCCTGGACGGGCCCCGCGTTGGCCTCGCGGTAGGCGGTGACCACAGCGCGCGGCACCAGGCCGACCGGCGCGACCTGGTGGCCGTGCGCTGCTGCCCAGGCCCGGATCTCGGCGAGCTCCGCCCGGTCCGGCCGCCCGGCGGCCGGACCGGCCGGGCGGCCCTTCACGTTCCGGAGCGCCTGGCGGGCGGCGGCCAGCTGCTGCTCGGCCTGGCGCACGCGCTCCTCCGCGGCCGCGACGACCGTCGCGCGGCGCTGGGCCTGCTGAAGGTCGGCGAGCGCGCTGCGGGCCTGGTCGGCCAGCCGCTGCATCCGGGCGTTGGGGTGCGCCATGCCCCAGGAGATCAGCGCCGCGGCCGGACCGGGAGGCGGCCCCGCGGTGGTGCGGTCGGCGACGAACGGGATGTGCGAGGCGGTGACGGCCGCACCGATCTGCTCCTGGGTCAGGCCGGTTGCCTCGATGATGGCGGCGACGGTGTCGCCAGCCTTGTACATGGAGACGGCGACGGCGGTCTGGGTGTCCATGAGGGTCCTCTCCTCTCAGCTGGTGCGGCCGGTGGCGGCCCGGGCGAGGCGGTAGTCCTGGGGGCTGCTGCGGCGCTTGCCCGACGCGACCGCCCGGGCGTCCACGAGGGCGCTGGCGGACCGCGGGGTGGGCAGCGACTGCGGGGTGTAGCCGGGCCCGGGCTCCGGCTCGGGCCGCCCGTGCTCGGCGGCCGGGGTGTGCGCGGGGCACCGCCACCCAACCGGGTACAGGCGGGCCCGCCGGCCGCACGGGGTCCGGCCGGCCCCACACCGGCGTGGGCCCGTCACAACGCCCCCTCGAGCAGCTGCTTCTCCTTCGCGACCCAGCGGGCAACGCGGCGCGGAAGCAGACCGGCGCGGACGGCCATGTCCTCGTAGGACACCCCGGCCCGCCACATCACACGTACCGCGAGCGCCTTCTCCGCATCGCTGAGCGGCGGGATCGGCTCGCGTCCGTTCGCGGCCCGTTCGACAGCGACCAGGTCGACGTCGTCCTCGGTGGTGGTGTCGGTGGTGCTGACCCAGATGCACGGGCGGCGCCGCAGGAACTCGATGCTGCCGGGCACGTACCGGCTGGTGTGCGAGCGGATGTGGGCCATCAGTCGCTCACCGCCGTGACGGTGCTCACCCACGACAACGCGGCGTTGTCGAGGCGCTGCCGGGCCCGGGTCACCGCGACGTAGGCCAGGCGGGCCTCCTCCCGGGGCAGAATCCGGTGCCCGGTGGCCGGGTCCGGCTTCGGGGCGCGGAAGTCCCCGTGAATCCTGACCTGCTCCCACTCGCGGCCCTTCGCCTTGTGAGCCGTGCTGACGACCAGCTCGGCCGCATCCTCGGAGGCGAGCGCGTCCGCCGCCTCGGCGATCTCCTCCGCCCCGAACTCGTCGATGAGGCGGACCAGGGTGCGGAGGCTGCCGTCCTCCTCCTCGGCGTACTCGCGCACCGCCGACCAGGAGGGGAACGCCAGCAGCTCCGGGTGGTCGGTGCCCTTGCCCTGCTGAAGGTCGCGGGCGGCCCACGCCAAGCGCTTCATGTCCCCGCCGCCGCCGACCAACGCGGCCTTCCGGCCGGCGCCGAGGGCCTCGAGGACCACACCGACGGCGCCCGCGTTGGTGCGGCACAGGATCGCGTCCGGCTGGTCGACCGTGCCGACGGTGCTCTCGCAGGCCTGCCAGCCGGTGAGTCGCAGCTTGGTGCCTACCAGGTACAACCATTGGTTCGCGGCGTCGGCGACGGCCGGGCCGAACCTGAACGACTGGCTGAGGGTGGCGAGCTGGGCGCCGAGCTCGCGCTCGAAGGTGCCGAGCGCGTCCCGAGCGCCGCGCCAGGCGTAGATCTGCTGCGCGGAGTCGCCGACGGCGATGCGCTGGGCGTGGTCCTGGTCGAGCAGCACAGCGGCCAGGACGTCGTTGGTGTCCTGGGCCTCGTCGAGCAGCACGACGTCGGCGGCCAGCCGAGGCCGGCCGAGCGCCCACAGCTTCAGGTAGTGGTCGTGGCTGAGCTTCAGCACGCCGTCCTCGCGTCGGAGGTCGGCCCACGCGGCACGGGCGACCGGCAGCACCAGCTCGGCCAAGGCGTTGCGGGCGTCCCGACTGGTGAGCCCGTCGTAGCGCGGGATGTGTCGGGCCGCCAGGTCGTCGTCCGCGCTGTGGCAGAAGCGGGTGACGGTCTCCAGCGCGGCGCGCATCACGATCTTCGACGTCATGGCCTTGACGTGGCCGAGGTCGGTGGCGATGCGCTGGATGCCGCCGGTGATGTGGTCGACGCCGAGCGCCTGGGCGGCCTGGAGAGCGGTCTGGCGCGGGCGTTGGATGCGCGGCAGGTACCGCGGGTCGAACGCGAGGCCGTGCCCGGTCGACGCGCTGACGTTGGCGGGGAAAGACTTCTTCGCGTCGGCGGCGATGCTGCGGTTGTAGGCGACGTACGCCATGCGCCGGCGCGAGTCCGCCCGGGCGATGAGCTTCAACGTGCTGGACTTGCCGCACCCGGCGCCGGCCTGAATGACGAGGTCGGTACCGTCGCCGTACGCCGCGATCGCGTCGGCCTGCTCGGGGGTTGGGGTGACCAAGGGGTGTACCTCCTCTCAGAGGGGGTGGGGCGGGGGCGCGCGCGGGGGGGGGGGGCGGGGCCCCCCCCCCGGGGGGGGGGGGGGGGGCCCGCGCGGGGGGGGGGGGCGCGCGCCCCCGCCCAGTTCGGGGGTGGGTCAGGCCGCGTCGGCCTGGGCGGTGCGCTCGGCGGTCAGCCGCAGGAACCGGGCCGGGTCGTCCTGGCCGAGCGCGGCGTCCAGGGCGTCGATGACGTCACGCGCGTCCGCCGTGGACAGCTCGTTCGCGCTGCTGAGCGGGCGGCCGACCACCGCGCCGAGGATCGCGTGCCGCTCGTCCCGGTCGCGGATGCCGACCTCGTTGAGCACGGCGTGGATGCGGCGCATCTGCGGCGCGGTCGCGGGTTCCGAGCCGTCCGAGGCCGGGGTGGGTTCCGGCCTGATAGCAGCAGGCGCCTCCGGGGACGGCCCAGGGGCCGGAGCAGCAGCCGGGACCGCGGCCGGCTTCAGCGACTTCCCGTGCCCGACGATCAGCTCACCCAGCGTGGACACCTCGCCCGTGTCCGGGCGGGCCGCCGACGCCGCGAGCAGGCTGCGGGCCTTCGCCCGGGCGTGCAGCTCCAGCGCACCCAAGTACGTCATCCCGTCCGCGAAAAGCTCGTCGAGGATCTGCTGCACCGGGTCGACACCGGCTCCGAGCTGCTCGAGGATCGTCTCCGCGAGCGCCTCCCCCGGATGGTGGACCGTCAGGCCGTTCAACGGTTCGTACCGGGTCTTCGTGACGGTGCCGGTGCCCTCGACCATGTCGATGACGACGTCGACCTCGTACTCGGCGCCTTCGCGCTGGACGGTTTTGACGCCGACCTTGGTCACCTTGCTGCCGGTCATCTCGTAGTCGTTCTTCGTCCGCATGGTGACGATGACGTGGCCGGGGAAGCCGAGAAGCGCGTCGAGCATCGTCTGCTCCAGCTCGTTGACCGGCGCCCAGGCGGTGTACGAGCCGCCGAAGTGGCCGGGCTTCTTCGACTCCTGGTCGACGCGGGCGAGCAGGCCGCCCTTACCGGCCCAGAAGTGCGACCAGGAGTCGATGATCAGGACGGCGACGCGCGCCTGCTCGGCGGCCGCGACGACGGCGATCAAGTTCTCGGGGCTGCACACGGCGAGCGGCAGGTGGCCGAAGGTGTGGCCGCCGAGGTCCGGCCGGCCGGGCACCGGCGCGTACTTCAGGGCGGAGCCGCGCTCGGTGTCGACCACACCGATCGTGCCGCCCTGGGCGAGGCCCTCGGCGATGCGCAGGGCCGACTTGGTCTTGCCGGAGCCGCCGGGGCCCTGCAGCGCGATGCGGGCCTTGGCCTGCTCGCGAGTGGCCGGCTGGAAGCTGAAGGCGTTCATCGGGTGTCGTCCTTCTCGGGGATGCGCGGGCGGGGGATGGTGACGGTGCGGGCGCGCCGGTAGGCGCGGCGACGGCGACGGCGGTCGAGCTGCTCGCGGCTCGGCCAGTAGGCGATCGCGGCCGCGACGGCGACCGGGGCGGCGAGGATCGCGGCGGACGCGACCGGGCCGAGGGCGTTCACCGGGTACCGTCCTCGGTGCCGCGCTCCAGCTCGGCGATCCGGGCCTCGGCGGCAGCCAGCTTGTCCAGCGTGCTGCGGTTGCGCTCCACGGCGGCGGCCACGCCGTCCCGCCACTGCTGCACCCCCGCAAGCACGCGGTCGGCGACCGCCAGCATCTCGGCGTCCGTCAGGTCCTTGCGGCGGTAGACCGTGAACTGGTCACCCGCGGTGCCGTTCGGGAAGAGGTGCAGTGACCCGTCGCTGAAGCCGACGGTGTCGGCGTAGCCCCGCTTGGACCACGAGGTGTAGGAGTGCGTACTCATTGGGCACCGCCCATCACCATGGTGCGGATGACGTCCGCGAGCTCCTCGCGGGTCACGAACAGGCCGGCGCCGACCCAGCCGACGCACACGATCAGCAGCCAGATCACGCGGCCACCGCCGTTCCCGCTGTCGGGGCGGCCAGGGCCCACGGGCACATCGCGCGGACCAGCTCCGTGTCCGGCAGCCGGGCCTCCGAGGCCGCGACGACGTACAGGTCGATGCCGGGCGCCCCGGGGACCGGGCCGTACGACAGCACCCAGTCCAAGCGGCCCCGGACGTACAGACGGTCGGCGGCGCTGGTCTCGTACTGGCCGCCGACCGCGACACCGCGCGGCGACACTGCGGCGTACCAGGCGGACAGCTCGCTGATCGAGCGGGCAGTCAGGGTGACGCGCCGCCGGTCGGCCGCGAACTCGACGTCGGCATCCGTCGGCGCGGGCACGCCGGATCGGCGGGCGAGTACCGCAATCCCGGCGAGCACCGTCCGGATGGGGATAGCGGGGAGGGACGCCGGGCTGATCCCGGCGCTGGCGAGGGTAGGCTCCATGCGGGCCTACCTCCTTCCTGTTCGGGTTGATCGGTAGGCCAGGGCCGCCCTCGGCGTGGTAGTTGAGGGGCGGCCCGACCCATGTCTGGGGGTCAGGCGGCGAGCGGCTGCCGGCGCTTCGCGCGGCGCGGCTCGGGGGCCTTGCGGGTCGGGTCGAGCGCAAGGTTCGACCGCGAGTCGTTCGCCTCCTGCTCGGCGAGCCAGGCGTCGAGCGCGGCGAGCCGGAACATCACGCGGCCGCCGGCGCGGAATCCAGGCGGCCCGCTCCGCCGCTCGCGGAGGCCGCGGAGGCCCTTGGTCGACCGACCGATGTAGGCCGCGGCCTCCTCCAGGGTGAGAAGGTGCCTCACGGGTCCGACGGTGCTCATTGCTCCCCTCCATTGCTCATCAGGAGAGATCGGCGATCTCAGCTATCTCGGCGTTCAGCGCAGCGGCAATCCTCTTGATCACCTCAGGCTGGGCGCCTCGCTGTCCACGTTCGATCCGGGACAGGTGCGCAGGTGAGACACCGACCAGGGCGGCGAACCGCCGCAGGCCATAGCCCGACTGTTCGCGCCTGTGCCGGATGTTCGGTCCGTGCGCTCTCACATTGAGAACCATATGGGCAACGATGAGCAATGGCAAGGAGTGATGAGGAACGAAGCGGAACGCAGCCTCTCACCTGGGGAAATGGCGGGAACCTGACGCGCACAGACGGGAAGCGATCTGAGATGCTGTTGCCTAACGTTGTCCGTCACGAGGAACCCGGGAGCAGTGATGAGTGCAGCCAGACAGGCTGACCTCGACTGGGCCGCGATCGGCCGCAGGATCCGGCGCGCACGGGTGAAGAGCGGCATGACGCAGACGGAGCTGGCCCTCGCTGCCGGCCTGGATCGGAAGTCGATCAGCAACTACGAGAACGGGCGACCGCCCGCCCGAACCGACCGGGTGCCGGACGGCTACTACAAGGTCGGTGAGATCTTCAGGTGGGGGCCCGACCAGGTTGACGGCTACCTGCATGGCGTCGAGGTCTCGGCCGACACGGTGCCGGATCCGGCACCATCGACGACTGCGTCGCCGTTGGACCTGTACCCAGGGGTCGGACGCTTCGCGCGTGCGGCGGTAGCGGCGGGCGGCGACCCGGCTCTGCGCGACCTCCTGGAGATCGCGGCCGACCGCCTACTCCAGTCGATCCCGCAGCGGAAGGTTGAGCCCCCGACACAGACCGAGTTCGGGCTTGCCGCCTACCGACCACATGGCTGGGCGGAGGGTGAACCAGGCGTCCCGGATGACGACGCGGCTCGGATCCGACAGGCGCTGGAGGCGTACGAACAGGGCAAGAGACAGCCGTAAACTCCCGACATACCCCGGGGCGCGCGTGACTTAACGTGCTTATTTCCTCACGTTTCCTCGGTTCATATGCCAGAATTCAGCCTCCGGCATGCCTCCCACACGTCAGGACTCAGGGGGAGAGGCATGCCCACAACCGTCGGCACTGACGCCGAGGTAGAGCAGTACGACCCGCTCGCCACGCTGGACCAGATGGGGATACCCGTCATCCGCATGTGGCTGCGGGACACCTACGGCGCGTGGTCCCCGACGCACGGCGTCGTGCTCCTCGCCCAGGGACTCAGCCCGGTCGAGGAGCGGTGTGTACTGGCACACGAGATCGAGCACATCCTCGCCGGCGACACAGGCTGTGGCGGTGCAGTCGGCCTGCGCGCCGAACGCCTCGCCGACCTCCACGCAGCCCGGAAGCTGGTCGCGCTCAGCGACTTCTGCGCGGCCCGGCAGTGGGCGAACTCAGAGGCCGAGCTTGCCGCCGAGCTCGGCGTGACCGGCTGGATCCTCCGCACCCGTGCGGCCGACCTGGAGGGGGCCCCGTCGTGGCTGGGTACATCGAAGATCGCTGGCTGAACAAGACCCCGGACTCGGTCACCGGCAAACGCGAGCGCACCGCGCTCTGGGGAAAGGGTCGCCGCTACAAGGTCGCCGGCATACCCGGCGTGCGCTCGCGGTCCTTCGATGCCTCCGGCGACGCGAAGAAGTGGCTCGCCCAGGCGCAGGCCGACGCCCGACGGGCCGAGTTCGTCGACCCGCGGGACGGTGACATGCTGCTGACCGACTACATCCAGAACCACTTCTGGCCCGGCCGGACCGACAAGCTCACCACCCGCACGGCGATGGAGAGCAAGGTCCGCAACCACATCGAGGGTCTGCCGATCGGCGAGCTGCCGCTTCGCCGGATCGACGCCGCCGCGCTGCGGGAGTGGAAGAAGCAGCTACTCGCCCGGGTCGACACGTCGACGGCTGAGGTGATCTGGATACACCTGAGTACCATCCTGGCCGCCGCCGTCGAGGACAAGCGCCTCCTCAAGAACCCGTGCAAGGTCAACCGCAGCGTCCGGCCGCCGAAGAAGGTGGAGAAGAAGGCGCGCGCCTGGCAGCGGCCGACGGTCGACGCGATCCGGGCTGGTCTCCAGGCTTGGTACCGTGTCGCGGTTGACCTCGGCGTGGGTGCCGGCCTGCGGCAGGGTGAGATCCTCGGCCTGGCCGTCGAGGATCTCGACTTCGACGAGGGCGTGATCCGCGTCCGGCGTCAGCTCCGGGCGACGTTGAAGGGGAAGTTCTACTTCACCCTGCCCAAGGGCGACAAGACGCGCAACGTCCCGCTGACGCCGCGGCTCGCCGCTCGGGTGCGCGCGCACATCGAGGCCTTCCCGCCGGTGGAGACGACGTTGCCGTGGTTGGACCCCGCGCCGCCGACCAGCGAGCTGGAGGCCCGGCAGCGCAAGCCGATTACCGTGCGGCTGCTGCTGACGACCACCCGGCAGAACCCGATCTACTACCGGACGTTCAACGACCGCTCGTGGAAGCCGGCGCTCACCGCCGCCGGGCTGATCTACCGCATCGAGCCGGACACCCCGGAGGAGGCTGCGCGGCAGAGGCGGCTGCGCCGGTTCCGGTGGTCGGACCCGCGCGAGTACGGGATGCACTGCCTGCGCCACACCTACGCCAGCGTCCAGCTCGCCGAGCGCGTGGACCCCGTGACGCTGTCGGTGTGGATGGGGCATGCCTCTCCCGTGATCACCCTGGAGCGGTATGCTCACTTCATGCCGGGATCCGGCGCCCACGGCCTCGCCGTGATGGACAGCTGGTTCGAGCCCGAGGCTCCCAGCACTCCCCCGAACGAAAATCTCCCTGGAGACTCCCTGGTGCCCGGCCTGCCCCGCGAGTGGCTGGCCGGATTCCAGGTCAGCGGCATGGTAGCCAAGGGGGCCGACATGAAGATCAAGTACAAGGAGACCTCGCGCGGCGGGCTCGCCGTGAACGTCATCGAGTGCTGATCCCGGCGGGCTGACCGGCGGGCGTGTCGGCGTGCCGGCGTGCCGGCATGTCGGCGTCCTGGCGGTCCGGCGTCCTGGCGGTCCGGCGGTCCGGCGTGCTGGCGGTCCGGCGTCCTGGCGTGCTCGTGGCCCCCGGCGGAGTGCTGCTCCGCCGGGGGCCTTCCCGCGCGTACGCGGCTCAGCGGACCGCGTCCGCCGTCTCGGGCTTGCCGGCCGTCGTGGGCTCCCGGGGCTCCTGCCGCCCCGGCCGGGCCAGGCAGGCGACCGCCGTGGCCACCGCCGCCAGCAGCGCGCCGCCCGCGGCCGTGCCGTGCAGCCCGCCGGTGACGGCGGTCCCGACGGCGTCGCGGACCCCGGCCGGGAGCCCGGCGAGGGCGGACGGCGTCAGGCTGCCGCCGCCGGTGAGCCGGCCGGCCTCGTCGGCCCCCAGGGCGGCGGCGAGCGAGCCGCTGAGCCGCGCCGAGTAGACGGCGCCGAGCACGGCCATGCCCAGCGAACCGCCGATGCTGCGCAGCAGGGTGACGACGCCCATCGCCGCGCCCATGGACTGCGGCGGGACGGTCCCCATCGAGGTCAGCAGGGTGCTCTGGGTCAGCAGACCGATCCCGACCCCGGCGACGGCGGTCAGCGCGGAGGCCACCGCCGTCGGCGTGTCGGTGCGCAGGAGCAGCAGCAGCGCGGAGCCGGCCAGCGCCAGCGCGCCGCCAAGCAGCGGGTAGCGCCGCTCGCCGCCGGGCCGGGCCATCAGCCGCGCCGTCACCAGCTGGGTGCCCATCATGCCGAGCATCAGCGGCAGCAGGAGCAGGCCGCCGACGGTGGGCGAGGCGCCCTGGACGAACTGGAAGTACTGCGGCAGGTAGCCGATCAGGGCGATCATCAGCGCGCCGCCCAGGAAGCCGAGCACCTGGGCGACCGTGAAGTTGCGCACGCGGAACAGCGCGGGCGGGATCAGCGGCCCCGGGGCGCGCCGTTCGACCCGGACGAACCAGGCCAGCGCGACCGCCGCGACGGCCGCCGCGCCGAGGAGCTGCGGGGAGGTCCAGGAGTAGGCGACGCCGCCCCAGGTGCCGACCAGGGTGAGCGCGGTGATGCCGGTGGTCAGCAGCGCCACCCCGGTCCAGTCGAACGGGGCGCGCACCCGTTCCGTCCGCAGGTGCACCCCGACACCGACCGCCAGCAGCGCGAACAGCCCGATCGGCAGGTTGACGTAGAACGCCCAGCGCCAGCTGAGGCGTTCGGTGAGGAAGCCGCCGAGCAGCGGCCCGCCGACGAAGGCGATCGGCATCAGCACGCCGATCACCGACTGCACCCGCGCCCGGTCGGAGGGCGGGACGAGCACCCCGATCACCGAGAGCGCGCCGACCATCAGCCCGCCCGCGCCGATCCCCTGGAGGCCCCGGAAGGCGACCAGTTGCACCATGGACTGGGCGAGCCCGGAGAGCACCGAGCCCACCAGGAACACCGCCACCGCCCACTGGTAGGCGCCCTTGCGCCCGTACAGGTCTCCGAGCCGGCCCCAGAGCGGGGTGGTGGCGGCGGACGTCAGCAGGTAGGCCGTGACGACCCAGGAGAGGTGTTCCAGCCCGCGGAGGTCGCCGACGACGGTGGGCAGCGCGGTGCTGATGATCTGCCCGTCGAGGGCCGCGAGGAAGATGCCGAGCATCAGCCCGACCACGCCGAGCAGCGGCGGCCGGGCGCGCTCCTCCGCCACCGGTTCCGTGGCCATCTGTCGTCCCCGTCCCGGCTCAGGCGGCGAACGGGCGGGCCTGCCGGGCGTCCCGCAACGCCTCTGCCCACCAGGCGAGTTGGTCGATCATGGCCTTGGCGGCGGCGTCGGCGGCCGGGTCGACCGCCCGGCCCTCGGCGTCGAAGCACTGCGCGGCGCCGTGGAAGCTGACCGTGTTGCGGATCGTCGTCGCGTTCAGCTCGGCCATCACCACGCGGAGCTGCTCGACGGCCCGGAGGCCGCCGGACAGGCCGCCGTAGGAGACGAAGCCGATCGGCTTGCCGTGCCACTGCCGGTTGTGCCAGTCGATGGCGTTCTTCAACGGGGCCGGGAAGCTGTGGTTGTACTCCGGGGTGACGATCACGAACGCGTCGGCCGCCTCCAGCCGGGGCGACACGGCGGCCAGCAACGCGGCGTCGTCCGCCGGGAGTTCGCCGCCGAAGGACGGGAAGGTGGTGGGCAGCGGGGTCTCCACCAGGTCGATCCGGTCGACGGCCAGGTCGCCGCGTGCTGCGAGGTGGCCGAGCAGCCAGTCGGCGACCACCGGGCCGAACCGGCCCTCCCGGGTGCTGCCGACGAGGACGGCGACCTTCAGGTGCTGCTCCGTGGAGTCCTGCTTCGTGGAGTCCTGCTTCGTGGACATGGGAATCCCCCTCCGGGACGAACGCTGTGTACGGCGTATCTGCCGAATACAACGTACACAGCGATGCGTACGGCGTCCACTGCCGATACGCCGTACACGTGAAGGTGCTACGGTGGGACCACCCGGCCGGAAGGAGCCCGCCCCATGCCCGCCCAGCAGGCCCCCAGTGGCGACAGCGACAAGCCCAGCGACAAGCCCCAGGTCTCACTCTGGGAGCGCCTCGCCCGCCCGGCCCCCGCCCCGCGCACCACCCTCACCCCGCAGCGGATCGCCGAGGCCGCCGTCGCCGTCGCCGACGCCGAGGGCCTGGACGCCGTCACCATGCGCCGGCTCGCCGCCGAACTGGGCGTCGCCCCGATGGCCGCCTACCGGTACGTCTCCGGCAAGGACGAACTCATCGAGCTGATGGTCGACTTCGTCTACAGCCGGCTCCCGCTGGACGCCCCCGCCGGGGGCTGGCGGGACACCATGCGCACCCTGGCCCTCGCCCTGCGGGCCATGCACCTGGCCCACCCGTGGACCGTCCGCACGTCCACCCCGTTCTCTCTCAGCCCCCACCAACTCGCCGTCCCCGAGTACGCGTTCGCCGCCCTCGCCGAGCACGGCCTGGACGCCGACACCACCATGGCGGTCTTCCGCGCCGTCACCGGCTACGTCCACGGCTCCGTCACCACCGAGGTCACCCTGGCGGCCCTCCGCCGCGAACAGGGCTGGACCGACGGCGACCAGACCCGGGCCGGCCTCGCCCCCCGGATGACCTGGCTGATGGGCACCGGCCGCTACCCCAACTACCAGCGCTACCTCCACGAGGCCACCCGCAAGGACGACCCGGACTGGCACTTCACCACCGGCCTCGACGCCGTCCTCGACGGCATCACCACCCACTTCGCCCTCTGAGCACCACCCACCGGCCACCCCGGGCGGAGGGAGCCCTCCGCGCCGCCCTCCGCCGCCCCCGAGCACCCAGCGCCACCAGGCCCCCACCCTCACCCCTGCCGCACGCTGGCTCCCGCAACTCGCCCACGCCCCGCGCCCGCCACCTCCACCAGCCCCGAGCGCCCAGCACCACCGAGACCCGCCACCCCCACCCGCGCCCGTGCTGTACCCACCCCGCACGCTGGCTCCCGCAACTCTCCGCTCACGGCCGCCACCCTCCACCAGCCCCGAGCGCCCAGCGCCACCGAGACCCGCTACCCCCCACCCGCACCCCCGCCGCACACGGGCTCCGACAAATCGCGGCTCACGGCCGCCTCCCGCCCGGCACTCCGGCCCTGGCCGGGTCGTCCGCCCCGGCGAAGAGCTCCTGGTCGCCACCGACGGAAAGCCCCGCCGTTCCGGGCGCTGCGAACCGCCGTGGGCCTCCCGCCGCCCGGCGCTCACCCCGTATGCGGGTTCCGGCGTCTCGCCGCTCACGGCCGCCACCCGCCCGCGCCCGCCACCACCGCGACCCGCCACCCCCCACCCGCACCCCTGCCGCACACGGGCTCCGGCTTCTCGCCGCTCGCGACCGCCACCCGCCCTTCCACCGGACGGCCAGGGCCGGCCAGGGCCGTCCGCCCCGGCGGAGAGCTCCCTGGTCGCCACCGACGGAAAGCCCTGCCGTTCCGGGCACTGCGCACCGCCGTGGGCACCCCGCCGCCCGCCACCCGCGGGCGGTGGGAGGCCCAGGAGCAGGCATCGTGCTCGCCCGCATCGCGACGTCCGGTGCGGTGGTGGCCGGTCCCAGCGCCTCCCGGCCCCTGCCACCGGATGAAGGCGGAGTTCCACACCGCGAGCGGCCGGGCTCGTGCGTAGGAAGTCGGCCCAACCGACTTCCTACGCAGCAGGGCACACCCCTACCGCCGCGCCGGGAGGAGGCATCCGCCATCCCCGCACCAACTGGGCACCGGAGACAAGACGAACACACCCTCCAACTCGCACGGCACTGCCCACACAGGAAGTCGACCCAACCGACTTCCCACGCAGCAGGAAACGCCCCTGCCGCCCCGCCGCGACAGGGGCATCCGCCATACCCACCCCACCCCCCAACCGGGCGCCGAGGACAAGACGAACCAGGCTCGCGCGCAGGAAGTCGGCCCAACCGACTTCCTGCGCAACCAACCCGGCCACCACCGCCACCCACTCCCGCCGCGTGAGAAGTCGGCCCAACCGACTTCCTGCGCAGCCAACCCGGCCACCACCGCCACCCACTCCCGCCGCGTGAGAAGTCGGCCCAGCCGACTTCCTACGCAGCCAACCCGGCCACCACCGCCACCCACTCCCGCCGCGTGAGAAGTCGGCCCAGCCGACTTCCTACGCAGCAGGGCACACCCCTACCGCCCCGCCAAAGGGGGCAGCCGCCATCCCCCCACCAACCGGGCGCCGGACACGAGACAGCCCCTCCAACTCGCACCGCGCCGCTCACACAGGAAGTCGGCCCAGCCGACTTCCCACGCAGCAGGGCACACCCCTACCGCCGCGCCGGGAGGAGGCATCCATCACCCCCACACCAACCGGGCGCCGAGGACACGACGAACCAGGCTCGCGCGCAGGAAGTCGGCGCAGCCGACTTCCTGCGCAACCAACCCCGGCCACCAACACGACCCACTCCCGCCGCGTGAGAAGTCGGCCCAGCCGACTTCTCACGCAGCGGGGCGCGCCCCTACCGCCGGGGCGGGAGGGCGAGGAGGGCCAGCCCGGCGGCGAGGATGGCGAGGCCGCACCACGAGGCCGTCGGCAGGCGCTCGCCCAGGGCGGCGACGCCGAGGACGGCGGCGACGGCGGGCTCGGCGAGGGTCAGCGTGGTGGCCGTCTGGGCGGTGGTGTGCCGCAGGCCGCGGCCGAACAGCCAGTACGCGAGGAACGTGGTGACCACGGCGAGGTGCAGGACGACGGCCGCCCCGCGCGCCGAGCCGAGCCACTGCACGTCCCCCGCCACCAGCACCGGCAGGACGATCAGCGCCCCGCCGCCGAACATCGCGCCCATCACCCCGCCCGAGGGCCGCCCGGCCGCGATCAGTCGCCCGCCGATCAGCGAGTAGACGGCGTACGAGAGCCCGGAGAGCGCCGCCAGCAGCACCCCCAGCGAGTCCACCTGCCCGCCGGCACCGGCGAGTTCGGGCCCGAGCACCAGCACCGTGCAGCCCAGCACGGCCAGCACTGTGGCCCCGGCCCACCGCCCGCCGGGCCACCCCTGCCGGGCGAGCCGGCCGAGCAGCCCGGTGAACACCGGCGCGCTGCCGAGCGCGATCACGGTGGCCACCGCGACGCCCGTACGGCTCACCGCCGGGTAGAAGGTCAGCGGGTACCCCGCCACCGCGACCGCCCCGGCCGCGAGCAGCCACCGCTCGCGCCGCCCGCAGCGCCGGGGCAGGGTACGGGCGGAGCGGTCGGCGAGGAACAGCAGCAGCCCGCCGAGCGTCAGGGCGGCGGCCCCGATCCCGGCGGCCGGGGCACCCGCAGGCGCCAGCGAACCGGCCGTCCCCGTGGTGCCCCAGAGCACGGCGGCGACCAGGATCGGCACCGCCCCACCGCGCGGGCGGGTGCGGTCGGCGCGGCGGGGACGGCGGGGGCGGCGGGGGCCCGTGGGCAGCGGGCGGGCAGGCGAGGACAAACGATTCGGCACAGTCGTGAACTTCCGTCGTCGAAGACCGTCAGGGGAACTGGTTCCGAGAACGGGCGCACGCCGTCAGCCCACGGCGGCCGCCATCGGGCCGGCCAGGGCCGGCCGGGGCCGCAGGGGTCAGGGGTCCGGGGTCAGGCCACCGTCGCGCGCGCCCGATCAGGCGCTGAGCGGTGGCAGCACGACGTGCCAGTACGAGTCCACGGGCCCGATGCTATCCGCCCGCACAGGAAGTCGACAGGCCCGACTTCCCACGCACGGCGCACCGCCCAGCCACAGGCAGCGCGGCCACAGGCGCCCCGGCCGCAGGACACCCCGGCCGCAGGCACCCCACGCGCCCCCGGCGCGCCGCCCCGCCCCTCCCGGGGGCGCGCCGCCCCGCCCGTGCAACCACCGGTGGCCCGGCCCGCCGCCTCCCGAGGTAGCGGAACGTTCATCCACCCCTACCCTGAGTGTCCATCCATCGGCTCACCGGAAGGACCCGCTCGTGCGCCGCTCCCGCCTCGTGCTGTCCCTGGCCCTGACCGCCGTGGTCGCCTCCGCCCTGGTCGCCGCCGACGTCGCGCAGGACGAGCCCTACCTGTCCGTGACCCTCCCGGTGCTCCGCGACCCCCAGGCCCAGCAGCTGCTCCACCGCATGACGGACCCGGTGCAGGAGTGGGTGGAGTCCCGCGATCCGGCGGCGGCCGGCTACGCCGGGACGGTGATCGACGCGGCGAACCAGCACGCCGACATCTACTGGAAGGGCGAGGCCCCGCCCCAGGTCCGCGCCCTGCTCGACGCCAACGCCGCGGACGTCGGCCCCGGCTACACCGTCGCCGTCCTCCCGAGCCCGTACTCCCGCGCGGAGATGCGCGCCGCGATCGACCGGTTCACCGCCGCCGTGGAGCGCGACGCCTGGACGTCGATCGGCCCGCAGGAGGACGGCACCGCCATCGCGATCACCTACGAGCCGGCGAAGGCCAAGCGGCTGACCGGCGGCGACACGGCCCCGCAGGCGTACTCCCGGCAGGCCGCCGAGATCGCCGGGATGCCGGTGACGGCCGGCGTCGAGGGCACGCCGGTGGCCCTGTCCGGCAGCCGGCACTCCGACAGCGCGCCGTACTACGCGGGCGCCGAGGTGAGCACCGGCAAGGCGTCGTTCTGCTCGACGGCGTTCAGCGGCTGGAAGGGCTCCGTGAAGGTGGTGCTGACCGCCGCGCACTGCGGCGGCGGCCGGTACTACAACGGCACCGGCAGCTACATCGGCGATCTCTCCTCGGTCGGGGACGGCCTCGACGTCGCCATGGTCGCCGTCAACGGCAACGGCGGCGGCCGGTTCTACGACGGTGCCTGGTCGGACAGGGGCGGCTCCTCCCGGCACACCTACGGCGCCGGCCGGAACAACGTCGGGGACCTGGTCTGCCTCAGCGGCGCCCAGTCGGGGTGGAAGTGCGACGTGCAGATCAAGCGGGTCGACGTGGAGACGACGAACGACGAGGGCACCAGGATCAAGCCGGTGGACGTCGCCGAGTCGAAGGGCGGCGACCGCCGGGCGATCGCCGCGAAGGGCGACAGCGGCGGCCCGGCCGTCGCCAACCCGTCCGGCCCGAACGGCGACATGGAGGCCCGCGGCGTGATCGTCGCCGCCCGCTCGGAGGTCGGCTGCCCGACCGGCTCGACGGCCCACCCGACAACCTGCTACGCCCAGGTGATGTACGTGCCGATGACCCCGGTGGTGAACCGGATGGGCTTCTCGCTCTCCTGACCCCGGCCGGGCCCGCCGCGCGAGAAGTCGGCCCGGCCGACTTCTCGCGCACTTCGTGCCCGCGGCCGGACTCCGCCGGCCGCTCCTCCCGGGGGCCTGTCCGCTTCGTGGACCACGGATGCAGTTGCAGCGCGTCGGGCTCTTCTGTGCATCGGGCGGGCCGGCTTCCGGGTCGGCGTGATCGCCCCGGCGGGTGGGGGTGAAGCGGAGTAGCGTGGTTGACGGCATGTCATGTCAGTGGGAGGGGAGCGGGGTCCACATGGCCGAGGTGCGCGTTCTGGTGGCAGCGGGGATCGCCCTCGCGCTGGCCGGCGTCGCCGGGTGTTCGGACGGCGGGTCGGCGGAGCAGAGCCGGCCGGCCGCCACCACGGCGGCCCCGAGCAGCCTCCCGCCCGCACCGGTGCCGACGCCGACGCCGACTCCCACGCCCACGCCGGACCGGCCGAGCGGGGATCCCGCCGTCGTCCTCGGCAGCGTGCTCAAGACCTATCTGCCCACCGCCGAGACCGTCCCGTCGGGCTGGGTCCTCAACACCAAGTTCGGCTCCGCGCACGAGTCGGACAGCGGGGCGCAGGTCCTCACCGGCGCCACCACCCTGGGGCCCACGGCGCCGTGCGACACCATGAGCAACATGACCGTCCTGGACGGCTACGCGGCCTACGCCAGCCAGCAGCTGGAGTCGAGCGACGGCCGGTACCCCGCCCTGGTGACGATGGCCTCCTTCCGTGCCGGCGAGGCCACGAAGCAGCTGGCCACCATCCGGGACTTCGTGGCGCGCTGCCCGTCGTTCGTCGCCAAGGGCATGGGCACGGGCGGCAGCAACCCGGAAGTGCGCCTCGCCGCCGAGCCGGTGGACGGCCTGGGTGACGAGGCGCTGGACGTCAGGATCTCCCCGCAGGGCGCCTACCGGAGCAACGAGACGGTCCTCGTCCGCATCGGCGACCGGGTGGTGAACCTCCGGTGCACCTCCGACCAGTCGGGCCGGCTGCCCGACCTGGCGGCGCTCGCCCGGGAGCTGGCCAAGCCCGTCCGGTGATCAGCCGTGCGGGTTGGCCGGGGTCGGGAGGGCGAGTTCGCACCAGACGGTCTTGCCGATGTAGTCGCCGCCGCGCAGGTGGGCACCCCAGGAGGTGGCCAGGGCGGCGACGAGGGCGAGCCCCCGGCCGCACTCGTCGGCGGGAGTGGCGTCGCGGAGGGTCGGGAGGTCGGAGTTCGCGTCCGAGACCTCGATCCGCAGGAGGGAGGGGTCGGGGAGCAGGACGCGCACGCCGATCATCCGGTCACGCGGGCCCCGGGCGTGGCGGCAGGCGTTGGTGACGAGCTCGCTGAGGAGGATCAGGCCGGTCTCGGCGGAGTCGACGGGCACCTCCCACTCGAAGGCCTGCCGGATGAAGCGGACACGGGCACGGCCGGCGCTGCGGGGGAGCCGGGGGAACATCCACTCGACGACGTCGACGGGCTGAGTGAGCATCAGAGTCCTTGGGGTGTACGGAGGGCTTCACTCGTGAGGGCCGAGTTCGGCCGATTCACCCTTCAAGCGTCGGCAGGCGGGCATAGCCTCAGCAGTAACGCCGTACGTACAGCGAGAGCTTTGACCGCCCGGTGACCAGGGCAGGAAGGGGCGCGGGGCCGTGAGCACGCCGAAGCAGAACCCGATGTCGTGGAGGTACTGCGGCGATCAGGTCAAGCGGTGGCGCACCCTCGCGGGCGTGAGTCGGGAGCAACTGAGCCAGGCGGCCCACTACGACATCGAGAGCGTGCGCTCGATGGAGGCGGGGCGGCGCAAGCCGACGCTCCAACTGCTTCAGGCCGCCGATGAGTTGTGCGACGCTAAGGGGATGTTGCTCGGCGCGGCGGCGTTCATGACGCCGGAGAAGTTCCCGTCCTACTCGCAGGGCTACACGCAGACCGAGGCCGACGCGATCGCGATCCACACCTACGAAGCCCTGCTCATCCCGGGGCTGCTCCAGACCGAGGAGTACGCCCGCGAGCTGATCAGCCACGCACTGCCACCCCTGGACGACGACACCGTCGAAGCGCGCGTCACGGGCCGGATGCAACGCCAGGAGAAGCTGACGAACTCGCCGAGGGTGCTGTTCGGCTTCGTGATCTACGAAGCCGCGCTGCGGGCAAGGGTCGGCAGCGCGGGCCTCATGAGGAGGCAGCTCGCGCACATCATCGACAGGAGCAGCCTGCGGAACGTCGCGATCCAGGTGCTCCCCGCGAACCGCGCCGCCTACGCAGCTCTCACCGGCCCCATCATCCTGCTGGAGACGGCCGATCACGAGCAGCTGGCCTATGTGGAGGGACACAAAACCGGTGTGCTGCACACCGATCCGGACAGGGTCAACGTCCTCGCACAGCGGCATGGCATGATCCGCATGCAGGCCCTCAGTATCGAGGAGTCCGTAGAGTTCATCGAGAAGATCTCGGAGGAGCTATGAGCGCCGAAGCCGCCTGGTTCAAGTCCAGCCACAGCGACTCGCAGGGTGGCAACTGCGTCGAAGTCGCCGTCTCCTGGGTGAAGTCCAGCTACAGCAACGACGACGGCGGTGCGTGCGTCGAAGTCGCCGTCTCCTGGGCCAAGTCCAGCTACAGCAACGACGACGGCGGGAACTGCGTCGAAGTCGCCACCTGCCCCTCCACCGTCCACGTCCGCGACTCCAAGGACAAGGCCGGCCCGACCCTCTCCTTCACCCCCGCCGCCTGGTCCGCCTTCGTCGCCTTCGCCGCCGAAGCTCAAGTCACCGAGGCCGAGTGACCCCTTAGTGGAACGGGTGGGTAACCACCTACCAACCACCCCTGCTTGCAGCAGATATGACTTATCGTCACGACTTTTCCACAGGCCGTGTCCCCCTGTAGCGTGCACACCAACGAAACAGCCCCCGCCGGTGCTACCAACACCGAACGGGGGCCTGACCGGCACGATCGAATCGAGCTCGATCCTGTGGCTACTCACCACTCTATCGCGATGGCCTCCCCCGGATACGGCAAGCAGTCCGCTCCCGGGCAACTTCCTCCGGCCGCCGACGACTTCTCCCACCTCCCGGCCCGCGAGGCCTACCTCGCCAGCCTGATCAACCAGCTCCCCGACGGCGCCGCGATGGACGTGAAGACCCTCGCCGTGCACCAGCCCCTCTTCGGGCAGATGGCCGTCCGCTCGGCCCTCAACAAGCTCTCCGCCGCAGGTCACCTGCGTCGCGTCCGGGAGCGGGTCGACGCCGAACGCCCCCAGTGGGTGTTCCGCACCTACTTCTCCCGGACGCCCCGCTCCGACGCCTGGTGGAACCACTTCCTCGCCACCGGGGAGGCCAGGGAGGCCGACGCGGCCACGGCCGCCACCCGGGACGCGTCAACGGATTCCGCGCCGGACCCCCCGGACGAGCGAACCCCCAACCGCGCCCACCTCCCCTCCGTCGCCTACACCGCCCTCGCCGCCCTCGGCCTCGCGGACGCCCGCCTCTCGCTCTCCGCCGCCGACTGCGAAGCGCTCGCACCGCTCGCCGCCGAGTGGTTCGCCCGGGGCGCCACCCTCGCCCTCTTCACCAACGCCCTCACCTCGGGCCTGCCCACCCAGGTCCACAGCGCGGCGGCCCTCACCCGCCGCCGCCTGATCGACAAGCTGCCCCCGGTACGCCCCCACCCCGGCCCGCCGGCCGTCCGCATCCCCGAGTGCACCGACTGCCGCACCCCCTGCCGCCCGCACGCCCTCCAAGGCGGCCTCTGCCGCACCTGCCGCACCTCCCGCGACCCCAGGGCCCCCGCCGCCCCCACAGCCCCGCCACGCCGCCCCGGCGCCCTCTCCCCCGCCGCCGTACGCGCGCATGCCGCCCGAATCCGCCAAGCCATGGTCACTTCGCCGCGATCGTGAATATTCACAGGCGGCAGCGTTAACCTATGCAAAATCCAAAGGTGAACTAGGTAACAAGCCTTGCAATCAAAGCCGCCCGGTTTGCCCGCATGCTGAGATTCGTGCGATAGTCGAAGCAGCCCAACGGCGGGCAGCACCGCACGCCGCCCTGGGCGGACGACTTCGGCGGGCCCGACCTGGCACTGCCGACGCCCATCGCGCGGCACGCACCCCCTTGGCCGGCGCGATGACCTGCAGGGGCCCCCACCCGCCGGACCACGGCGAATCCGGGGGCCCTGCGTGTTTTCCGGGGAGGGCCCGACGGGACGCGCGGCCCCGGAGGACGGCGCCCCCGGCCCCGCTCGCGCCCCCTCAGCCCCGCTCGCGCACCTTCAGCTCGAACCACACGCCCTTGCCCCGCGGCAGCAGGTCCGCGCCCCAGCGGTCGGCGAGGTCGTCGACGATCCGCAGCCCCCGTCCGCGCTCGTTCACCGGCTTCGCCTCGGCGAGGATCATGCAGGGCAGCGCCCGGGAGGAGTCCCGGACCTCGATCCGCAGCCACCCGGGCTTGCGGCTGACGTGCAGGCCGATGGTGCGCCCGGCCGCGTGCCGCACGGCGTTGGCCACCAGCTCGCTGGTGAGCAGCTCACCGGACTCCAGGTGCTGGTGGAGCTCCCAGGACTCCAGGACGGCGAGCACCAGTCTGCGGGCCACCGGGCCCGACTCCGGCCGGGACGGCAGCCGCACCTCGTTGGGCGCCGACTGGTCGCACAGTCTGCCGGAATACATCTCCTCCAGCTCCTCGGAGGTGAGCCGCTCCAGCGCCGAGAGCCCACCGCCCTGGACGTCGATCCAGGCCGCCTCGGCCACCGCACCGGCCCCGGGAACTGATGACTGATCTGTTTCGCCCCAACCCGCCATGCGGACCATCATTGCGGAACGCAAGCAGCCGCGTACGGACAATGAGCAAACGATCTCTTCGCGTCGGCATATGCCGGGTGCAAGAAGGGGCCTCCCCCGGGCGACGTCCGTCAAGCCGGGGTTGACCCCTCCCCCGTCTCAGCAGCCGCTCACCAGGCGCTCCACGGCAGGTTCCACCCGCTCAGCCCGTTCGCCGGGTCGAGCGTCTCCTTCCTGACCGAGTTCTTGACCACCATCACGTCGCCGACCAGCGAGCCGTCGTAGAACCGCCCCGCCGAGGTGCCGGCGCCGCCGCCCTCGACGTCCTTGAGGCCCACGCAGCCGTGGCTGACGTTGTCCTCGCCGAAGGTGCTGCTCCGGCTCCAGTAGTTGCCGTGCACGTACGTGCCGGAGTCGGTGAGCCGCATCGAGTGCGGGACCTGGAGGTCGTACGGCGCGCCGGTCATCCCGGGCATCGTGCTGGACTGCATCCGCACCACGCCCTCCTTGGACATGACCACCATCGTCCCGTTCCAGGTGGGGTGTTCGGGCGCACCGGCGCTGATGTCGATCTCGCTCGTCTGCCCATCCGATACGACCGTCATCTTGTGCGCGGCGGCGTCAACCGTCGAAACCTGGGACCGCCCGATCGTGAAGGGCTCGTCCCGGTCCCCGCCGTACACCCCCGGGGCGATCTCGACGTTCTTGAGCCGGTAGTGCACGACCACCTTGGTGCCCGGCGCCCAGTACTGCTCCGGGCGGAAGTCGAGCCGGCGGTCGCCGAACCAGTGGCCCTTGACCACGGTGCCGTTGTCGGTCTCGAAGCCGATGCCCCGGGCGACCTCGTCCTTGTTCCTGACGTCCTTGCTGAAGTTCACCGAGACGATCATGCCGACGCCGTACGTGGCGCCGTTGTCCACGTTGTCGGCGGCCTTGGCGAGCGCCGTCGGGGTCAGCGTGGTGAAGCTGCTGTCCGCCGTGGCGACCGCACCCCCGGCGTCCGCGGCCATCGCGCTGACCCGGTAGGCGGTGCCCACCTCCAGCGGGGCCGCGGGCGTCCAGGAGGAGCCGTCCGCGGCGATGCTGCCGGGGACCTCCCTGCCCGCCTTGTCGCTCACCTTGACGGTGGTGAGCCTGCCCCCCGTCGCGCCGACCCTGAGCGCGTTCGGCGCCACGTCCACCGAGCCGGGCCCGGGCTCGATGCTCACGACCGCCGTGGAGGCCTTCGGCGCCGCACTGCCGGGCGCCGCCGAGGGCGCCGCCGTGGCCGCCGCCGCGGGCCCGGCGGCGGCCGCGCCGGCCCCCAGGTCGGCCTTGGCCGCGCTCCCCGCACCGCTCCCGCTGCCCCCGCTGCCCCCACCGGCCCCGCCGCAGGCGGCCGTCAGCGCCATCGCCCCGCCGACCAGACCGACCGCCACCGTCCTGCGTATCGACCCCAACGTCGATCCCTCCCTCAGAAGATCCGAGAAACTCCCCGTGGACCCGACGGACCCGACCGGTACCTCCACCCGGCCTTCGGAAAGGTTGCTCCGTGCGCGGCACCCGCCGCGCCGGAAACCGCGGCGGCCCGCCCCCAACGGGTGAGGATCGGGCCGCGCGGAGAAGGACTCGCCGCAGGCCCCGGATACCCGGGCCGAACGGCGGGTAGGGCCTACCAGTTGGCCCAGTCCACGTTCCAACCGCCCAGCCCGTTGGAGGGCGCGACGGTCTTCTCCTTGGTGTTCACGATCTTGATCGGGTCGCCGATCATCGAGTCGTTGAAGAACTTGCCCGCGACCGAGCTGTCGCTGCCGCCCTTCACGTCCTGCATCGACACGCAGCCGTGGCTGGCGTTGGTCTTGCCGAACGGGCTGGCCCAGTAGTTGCCGTGCACGAAGGTGCCCGAGGTCGTCAGCCGCATCGCGTGCGGCACGTCCTGGATGTCGTACTCGCCGCCGAGGCCGACGGTCTGCGAGTTCATCCGGGTGACCTTCTCCTTGGACATGACCACCATCGTCCCGCCCCAGGACGGCGTGGCGTCCGCGCCCAGGGTGACCGGCAGCGTGGTGCTCTGCCCGTCCCGCTCGACGGTCATCTGGTGCGTCTTGGCGTCCGCGGTAGAGATCATCGAGCGGCCGATGGTGAACGGCTCGTCCTTGTCCACGTCGCCGTAGATGCCCGGCGCCACCTCGACGTTCTTCAGCCGGTACTTGATCGTCACCTTGGTGCCCGGCGCCCAGTACTGCTCCGGGCGGAAGTCCACCCGGCGGTCGCCGAACCAGTGGCCCTTGACCACGGTGCCGTTGCTGGACTCGATGCTGATGCCCTTGACGACGGCGTCCTTGTTCTTGACGTCCTTGTTGAAGTTCACCGAGACGATCATGCCGACGCCGTAGGTGGCGCCGTCGCTGATGTTGTCGTTGGTGGAGACCTTCTTCTCCGGCGTCAGCGTGGTGAACGAGGTGGTGGACGCGGCCACCAGGCCCTCGCCGTCCTTCGCCTGCGCGTTCACCTTGTACGCCATGCCGACCGCGAGCGCCGCCGCGGGCTTCCAGCCGGAGCCGTCCGGGGTGATCGCCCCCTCGACCGGCTTGCCGTCCTTGTCCGTCACCTCGACGGTGGTCAGCTTGCCGTTGGAGACGGACACCTGGAGCCCGTTCGGCGGGACGTCCTGGGCGCCGTCGGCCGGCTGCACGGCGAGCACCGCGGCCGAGGGCTTCGGGGTGGAAGGAGCACCCCCGTCCGCCGCGGCCGGCGCCGAAGCCGCGCTGCCGCCGCCCGAGCCGCCCGAGCCGCCGTCCTTGTCGTCGTTGCAGGCCGCGGTGAGCAGCAGGACCCCGCCCATGACCAGTGCCATCGCGCTCCGGCGCCCGTAGCGGTTGGTGGTGCGTATCGCCGCGCCGGCCGTCTTACCCGTCTTCACGGTTTCTCCCCTCCCGGTATCCACTCGATTGACGCGTTGAGTGCCCCCATGAGTTGCACCGTCCGGCCGATCTTTCCGGCCGGACCCCGGACGCGCCGGAGCAGGATAACTAAGCCTTCCGAGTGAAGTCTGGGAGGAGTCTGGTTGACGGGATGTGAAGCAGTCGTAAAGGCGGACAGAACGGCCGGAAGCGCCCCTACGGAGCGGACGGACCGGCGGACGGACCGGCCGACGCCCCCGGCCGCAGGGCGCTCCCGGCCACCCACTGCTCCCACGGCAGGTTCCAGCCGTTGAGCCCGTTCTGCGGCGGCACGAAGTCCCCGGACGAGGCCCGCACCTCCAGCACGTCCCCCGGGATGGTGTGCTCGAACAGCCAGCCCGCCGGGGAGTCCTTGCTCGCCCCGCCCTTGGCGTCGGCCAGCCCGATGCAGCCGTGGCTGGTGTTGGCGGTGCCGAACACCCCCGGATCCGCCCAGTAGTTGCCGTGCACGAAGGTGCCGGAGGCGGTGAGCCGCATCGCGTGCGGGACGTCCTTGATGTCGTACTCGTCGCCCATGCCGACGGTCTGCGAGTTCATCCTGGTCACCTTGTACTTCTCCGACACCACCATCACCCCCCGGTAGGTGGAGTGGTCGCGGCTGCCGCCGGAGACCTTGAGCACCCGGACCACCTTGCCGCCCTGCCCGGCCCGCACCGTCAGCGTGTGGGCGTCCAGGTCGACGCTGGAGACCTGCGCCCGCCCGACGGTGAAGCGCAGGTCCCGGCTCTGGGTGCCGTACTCCCCCGGCGCGCCCTGCACGTCCCTGAGCCGCAGCGCCACCGACACCCTGGTGCCGGCCGCCCAGTACTGCTGCGGGCGGAAGTCGAGGCGCTGGTTGCCGAACCAGTGCGCGGCCACCGGCACCGGCGGGTCCGCGGCGACCTGCACGGCCCGCTCCACCGCCGCCCGGTCGGTGATCGGCCGGCTGAACCGCAGCGACACCGGCATCCCGACCCCGACCGTGGAGCCGTCCTCCGGCGTGAAGAACGCCACGAAGGTGTGCGTCGGGGTGACGGTCGTGAACGCCGAGTGCTGGGCCGCCTTCTGCCCCTGCTCGTCCTCGGCCACCGCGTCCAGTGTGAAGGCCGTCCCGAGCGGCAGCGGGCCGTCCGGCGCCCACCCGGAGCCGTCCGGGCCGATCGTGCCGGGCACCTCGGCCCCCTTGGCGTCGGCCAACCGCACCGACACCAGCCGCCCCTGCGCCGCGCTCACCCGCACGGCCCCCTCGGGCCGCACGTCCTGCGCCCCGTCCGCCGGCTGCACCGCGATCACCGCCCGCGACGGCGCGGGCGCCGCCCGGCCGCGCGCGGCGACGGCGTCCCCGCCCGGCGGCACCGGCGGCCCGCCGCAGCCCGTCAGAACGGCAACGCAGCAGGCCACCGCCGCCGCACCCCGCGCCCACACCCGTCCTCGGCGCCGCATCACGGGGCCTCCCACTGTTCACGTCCGACGCCCGGGACAACGAGCCCCCGGCCGCCGAAGACACGCCACAGCGGCAACCCCGCCCCCTCCCGCCCCACCGGTGCGCGGGGCGGGAGGGGGCCGTGGAGACGACGGGGTGCGGAGAGGGCCGCGGCGGGGGAAAGAGAAGGTGAATGCACCCGGAACACCCCACCCAGGGAGGCCCCCGCCATGGCGTCGGAGCAGGAGCTGACCCCCGGCAGCCCGCACCCCCTGGGCGCCCGCCACCACACCGACCGCCAGGGCCGCCCCGGCACCAACTTCGCCCTCTGGGCCGCCGGCGCCGAAGCCGTCGACCTGTGCCTGTTCGACGAGGACGGCCGGGAGAGCCGGCACCGCCTCACCGAGCAGGACGCCCAGGTCTGGCACGGCTTCCTCCCCGGCGTGCGCCCCGGCGCCCGCTACGGCTACCGCGTGCACGGCCGCTGGGACCCGTGGACCGGCGCCCGCTGGAACCCCGCCAAGCTGCTGCTCGACCCGTACGCCCGCGCCGTCGACGGCTGTTACACCTCCCACGACGCCGCCTGCTCCGCCGTGCGCAACTGGCCCGAGGCGGACGTCGCCGACACCGTCCGGGACAACCGCGACTCCGCGCCGTACGTGCCCAGATCCGTGGTCGTCCACGACGACGACGACTGGTGCGACGACCGCCGCCCGAAGACCCCGTGGGCCGAGACGGTGCTCTACGAGCTGCACGTGCGCGGCTTCACCATGCGCCACCCCGACGTCCCGCCCGAGCTGCGCGGCACCTACGCCGGCCTGGCCCACCCCGCCGCCCTCGCCCACCTGACCCGCCTCGGGGTGACGGCCGTCGAGCTGCTGCCGGTGCACCAGTTCGCCAGCGAGGACCACCTCCAGGCCCGCGGGCTGGTCAACTACTGGGGCTACAACTCGATCGGCTACTTCGCCCCGCACGCCGGCTACTCCGCCTCCGGCTCGCGCGGCGGCCAGGTCGGCGAGTTCAAGCGGATGGTCCGCGCCCTGCACGCCGCCGGGATCGAGGTGATCCTGGACGTGGTGTTCAACCACACCGCCGAGGGCGGCGCCCTCGGCCCGGCGCTCTCGCTGCGCGGCATCGACAACGCCGCCTACTACCGCCTCCCGCCGAACCGCCCGCGCGGCTACGCCGACTACACCGGCTGCGGCAACACCCTGGACACCCGCCGCCCGCAGGTGATCCGGCTGATCACCGACTCGCTGCGGTACTGGGTCGCCGAGATGGGCGTGGACGGCTTCCGCTTCGACCTGGCCGCCGCCCTGGCCAGGAACTCCGACGCCGTGGACGCGGACCACCCGTTCCTCTCCGCCGTCGCCCAGGACCCGCTGCTCAGCCGGGTGAAGCTGATCGCCGAACCGTGGGACGTCGGCCCGGGCGGCTACCAGGTCGGCGGCTTCCCGCCGCTGTGGGCCGAGTGGAACGACCGCTACCGCGACACCGTGCGGGACTTCTGGCGCGGCGCCCGCCCGGACGTGCGCGAACTCGGCTACCGGCTCTCCGGCTCCTCCGACCTCTACCAGCGGGCCGGCCGCCGCCCGTTCGCCTCGGTCAACTACGTGACGGCGCACGACGGCTTCACCCTGCGCGACCTCGTCTCCTACGACCGCAAGCACAACGAGGCCAACGGCGAGGACAACCGGGACGGCACCGACGACAACCGCTCCTGGAACCACGGCGCCGAGGGCGAGACCACCGACGAGCGGATCAACCGGCTGCGGCTGCGCCAACTGCGCAACCTGACGGCCACCCTGCTGCTCTCCGCGGGCGTGCCGATGCTCACCGCGGGGGACGAGCTGGGCCGCACCCAGGGCGGCAACAACAACGCCTACTGCCAGGACAACGAGGTCGGCTGGCTGGACTGGTCGCTGCTGGAGCAGCCCGGCTGGCAGGAGCTGTGCGAGCTCACCGCCCGCCTGGTGCGCCTGCGCCGGGCCCACCCGGTGCTGCGCCGCCGGGCGTTCTTCTCCGGCCGGGCGACCGTCCCCGGCGGCCGCCCCGACCTCGCCTGGTTCACCCCGCGGGGCACCGAGATGACCGAGGCCGACTGGTTCGCGCCGACCGCCTGCCTCGGCATGCTGCTCTCCGGCACCGCGCTGCCCGAACGGGACGACGCCGGGCGCCCGCTCACCGACGACAGCTTCCTGCTGCTGCTCAACGCGGGCCCCGAGCCGGTGGAGTTCACCCTGCCCGGCGACCCGGCCCGGGCGCCGGCCGCCGGGTGGCTCACCGTGGTGGACACCGCGGACGGGCCGGGCGGGCCGGCCCCGGACGGCGCCGTCGTCCTGGGCGGGCGCTCGCTGCGCCTGCTGCGCGCGCCCGCCCCGTGAAGCGCGACGTGGTGGCCCCGGCCCGGCTCAGCTGCCCGCGCGGCCGAGCTCGACGTTCTCCAGCACACCGATCGCGTCCGGCACCAGCACCGCCGCCGAGTAGTAGGTGCTGACCAGGTAGGAGGCGATCGCCTTCTCGTCGATGCCCATGAAGCGGACGTTCAGGCCCGGCTCCACCTCGTCCGGGATGCCGACCTGGGTGAGGCCGACCACGCCCTGGTTGTCCTCGCCCACGCGCATCGCGATGAAGGAGCTGGTCTGCTGGTCGGAGACCGGGATCTTGTTGCACGAGAAGATCGGCACCCCGCGCCAGGTCGGCCGCCGCTTGCCGAGGACGTCGGCGGTGGCCGGGTAGACGCCGAGCCGGTTGCACTCCCGCTCGAAGGCGGCGATCGCCCGCGGGTGGGCGAACAGGAAGTCGGTGTCGCGGCGCATGCTCAGCAGCTCGTCCAGGTCGTCCGGGGTGGGCGCCCCGGTGCGGGTCTGGATCCGCTGGTCGAAGTCGGCGTTGGCGAGCAGGCCGAACTCCGGGTTGTTGACGAGCTCGTGCTCCTGCCGCTCGCGCAGGGCCTCGATCGTCAGCCGCAGCTGCTCCTCGGTCTGGTTCATCGGCTTGTTGTAGAGGTCGGCGACCCTCGTGTGCACCTTGAGGACGGTCTGCGCGACGCTCAGCTCGTACTCCCGCGGCCTCAGCTCGTAGTCCACGAAGGCACCGGGCAGCTCGTACTCGCCCCAGTGGCCGGCCGAGAGGTCGATCTCCGCCTCGCCGTGCTCGTTCTGCGCCTGGGCGGCGTCGGCGGCGAAGCCCAGCAGTTGCTCGCGCAGCGACTCGGAGCGGCCGATCAGGTCCTGGAGCACCGCCCAGGGCAGCGCCATCGCGACGCCGGAGGTCTTCGCCCGCACGGTGTACGGCCAGCTGCCGCCGCCCTCGGTGATCGACTCGTCGCCGATCGAGTCGCCGTCCGCGAGCGAGCCGAGGACGGTCTCCTCGCCGTACTTGCCGGTACCGATCCGGTCCACCTTGCCGTGCGCGAGCAGGTACACCTCCTCGATCGGCGCCCCCTCCTGCACCAGCACCTCACCGGCGGCGAAGTCCCGCTGGACGAAGCGGCGGGCCAGCTCGGTCAGCACCTCCTCGTCCTCGTAGCCGCGCAGCGCCGGAACCTCGGCCAGCGAGGGGGCGATCACCGTCACCGCGGAGCCGGTCTTGGCGAAGCTCACCCGGCCGCGCCCGGGCGCGTAGCTCAGCCGCCGGTTGACCCGGTAGGTGCCCGCGCTGACCTGCACCCAGGGGAGCATCCTGAGCAGCCAGCGGGAGGTGATCTCCTGCATCTGCGGCTTCGACTTGGTCGTCGTCGCCAGGTTGCGCGCCGCGGTCGTGCTGAGACTGAGCTGGGCCCGCACCTGCACGGTTGCCGAGCCGGGACCAGGCGTGGGTTCGGTGTCGACCGTCATCTGTGCGCTCCTGTCACTCACGTACCACTGAACATCCGTCAGGAGATGACATCGGCTGATCGCCGGGCGCTCGCAAGAGGCGCCCGGCGCATTCCTCCCTGCACAAACCGCGGCGCACGCCCCCCGTTCCACGCCCGCCACCGCCCAACCGGGTGGCCGGTTCTCGACGGGCGCCGCCGACAGGGGCGAAAAACCGGATGAGAAATGACGGGATCTCTGCTTACCCTCACCGCGATGGCCGAGAACACGCAGGACCCCGCGACCCCGACCCCGGAGACCTCCCGGACGGACGGACCCGGCACCGCCGGGCCCGGGCCGCGGCGCTCCACGGTCCGTTCCCTGCTGCGCCTGTGGCCGTACGCCCGGGCCGTCCGCGGCCGGCTGGCCGTCTCGGTGGCGGCGGCCACGCTCGGCATGCTGAGCACCCTCGCCGTCCCGGTGGTCCTCGGCCTGATCGTGGACGGCCCGCTCGCCGAGCACGACCTGGCCGGCCTCTGGCCGCTGGTCGGCCTGCTGCTCCTGCTCGGCCTGGTCGAGGCCGCGCTGTTCTACACCCGCCGGGTGGTGCTGGCCCGCCCGCTCGCCGGGCTGGAGACGGCGATGCGCGGGGACCTCTTCGCCAAGCTCCAACGGCTGCCGGTCGCCTTCCACGACCGTTGGGGCTCCGGCCAGCTGCTCTCCCGGGCCACCGCCGACATGTACACCATGCGGCTGTTCCTGGCCTTCCCGCTGGTCTTCCTGGTCGTCAACTCGGTGATGTTCCTGGCCGGCACGGTGGTGATGTTCACCCAGGACTGGCGGCTCGCGCTGATCGCCCTCGCCCCGGTCGTCCCGCTGTTCGTGCTCACCCGGCGGTTCGAGTCCGGCTACTCCGGCGCCAGCCGGCTCGCCCAGGACCAGAACGGCGACGTCGCCACCCTGGTCGAGGAGTCCGTCCTCGGCATCCGCATCCTCAAGGCCTTCGGCCGGCACCGGTCGATGGCGGAGCGCTTCCGCACCCAGGCCCAGGCGCTGCGCCGCACCGAGCTGCGCAAGGCGCACCTGCTCGCCAACCTCTGGGCGGTCATCGTCGGCCTGCCGGAGATCGCGCTGGCCTGCGCCCTCGCCGTCGGCTCCTACCTGGTGGCCCACGACGAGCTGAGCGCCGGCACCCTCGTCGCCTTCCTGTCCACCGCGCTCGCGCTGCGCTGGCCGGTCGAGTCCCTCGGCTGGCTGCTCGCCTACGCCAACGAGGCCGCCACCGCCACCGACCGCTTCTTCGAGGTGCTGGACGAGCCGGACACCGAGGCGGACACCCCGGAGGCGGACACCCCCGAGGCGGACGCCCCCGCCGCGGCGCCGGCCGGCGCCGGGCTCCCCGCCCCGGACGGCATCCGCTTCACCGGCGTCCGCTTCCGCTACCCGGACGCCCCCGCCGACAGCCCCGACCTGCTCGCCGGCGTCGACCTGCACGTGCGCAGCGGCGAGACGATGGCCCTGGTCGGCGCCACCGGCAGCGGCAAGACCACGCTCACCGCCCTGCTCCCCCGGCTGTACGACGCCACCGCCGGCACCATCACGCTGGACGGCCGGGACATCCGCGAGCTGCCCCGGCAGCGGCTGCGCGAACTCGTCGCCGTCGCCTTCGAGGAGCCCACCCTGTTCTCCGCCACCGTCCGGGAGAACGTCCTGATGGGCTCCCCCGGCGCCGGCGAGGAGCAGCTGCGCACCGCCCTGGCCACCGCCCAGGCGGGCTTCGTCGAGAAGCTCCCGCAGGGCGTCGACACCGAGGTCGGCGAGCAGGGGCTGAGCCTGTCCGGCGGCCAGCGCCAGCGCCTCGCGCTGGCCCGCGCGGTGGTCGGCGACCCGGCCTTCCTGGTGCTGGACGACCCGCTCTCCGCCCTGGACGTGCACACCGAGGCGCTGGTCGAGCGGGCGCTGCGCGAGGTCCTCGGCACCACCACCGCCCTGGTCGTCGCCCACCGCCCCAGCACCGTGCTGCTCGCCGACCGGGTCGCGGTGCTGGCGGACGGCCGGATCGAGGCCGTCGGCACCCACCAGGAGCTGCTGCGCGACTGCGCGCACTACCGAGAACTGATGTCGGGCGAGGCCGCCCCGGAGCCCGAGGGCCGCCTGATGCCGAACGGAGCGCGTGCATGACCACCACCGCCGAACCCGTACGGGTCGAGCCCACCGCCGCCGAGGAGGAGCTGCCCCCGCCGCCGGCCGACGAGGAGGACATCCCCGTCCCGCCGGGCGCGCCCCGGGCGCTGCTGCGCTCGCTGCTCGGCCCGCACCGGGCCCGGATCACCGTCGCGATGGTGGTGATCCTCGTCCAGCAGGCCGCCCTGCAGTCCGGCCCGCTGCTGGTCGCGCTGGCGATGGACCGCGGCATCCCGGCGCTGCGGGAGCACGACTCCGGCCCGCTGGTCGCGGTGGTCGCGGCCTACCTGTTCTGCGCGCTGCTCAGCCCGGTGCTCCAGTGGGTGTTCATCAAGATCAGCGCCCGGGTCAACCAGGACATCGTGCTGGAGCTGCGCGGGCGGATCTTCCGGCACGCCCAGCGGCTCAGCCTGGACTTCCACGAGCGCTACACCTCGGGCCGGATCATCTCCCGCGCCACCAGCGACATCGACGCGCTGCGCGAGCTGCTCTCCGAGGGCCTCCAGGAGCTGCTGACCGTCCTGCTGTCGGTCTGCTACATCTCGGTGCTGCTGCTGGCGCTCGACTGGAAGCTCGGCCTGGTCTCGCTGGCGGCGTTCCTGCCGCTGGCGCTGGTCGCCCGGTCCTTCCGGCGCCGCTCGCGCCGGGTCTACCGGCGCTCGCGCACCTCGGCCGCCTCGCTGATCGTCCGCTTCACCGAGACCATGAACGGCATCCGCCCCGTGCAGGCCTTCCGCCGGGAGAAGGCCAACGACGCCGCCTTCGCGGTGGTCAACCGGCAGTCCGCCACCGCGACGGCGGACGGCCTGCTGGAGATCGCCCGCTACGTCGGCCTCTCCCGCGCCATCGCCAACCTGTGGACGGCCGGCGTGGTGCTGCTCGGCGCCTACCTGGTCGTGGACGACGCGCTGGAGCTCGGCGTCCTCACCGCCTTCGCGCTCTACCTGCGCCGGCTCTTCGACCCGATCGACCAGCTGGCGATGTTCCTGAACAGCTACCAGTCGGCCGCCGCGGCCCTGGAGAAGATCTCCGGCCTGCTGGCCCACGAGCCGACCGTCGCCGAGCCGGCCGAGCCGGCCGAGCTGCCGGCCGCCTCGGGCAAGGGCCGCGAGGTGCGCTTCGAGGGCACCCGCTTCGCCTACCGGACGGGCAAGGAGGTGCTGCCGGCCTTCGACCTGCGGATCCCGGCCGGCCAGACGGTCGCGGTGGTCGGCGCGACGGGCGCGGGCAAGTCGACGGTCGCCAAGCTGCTGGCCCGCTTCTACGACCCGACGGACGGCCGGATCCTCCTGGACGGTGTGGACCTGCGCGACCTGGCCACCCCGGAGCTGCGGCGCGGGGTGGTGATGGTGACGCAGGAGTCCTTCCTGTTCTCCGGCACCGTCGCCGAGAACATCGCGGTCGGCCGCCCCGACGCCACCCGCGAGGAGGTCGAGCAGGCCGCCCGGGACATCGGCGCGTACGGGTTCGTCGCGGCCCTGCCGGACGGCTTCGACACCGACGTGCGCAAGCGCGGCGGGCGGATCTCGGCCGGCCAGCGCCAGCTGGTGGCCTTCGCCCGCGCGCTGCTGGCCGACCCATCGGTGCTGATCCTGGACGAGGCGACCAGCTCGCTGGACGTCCCCGGGGAGCAGGCCGTTCAGCGGGCGATGCGCACCGTGCTGGCGGGCCGCACGGCCGTGATCATCGCCCACCGGCTCTCCACCGTGGAGATCGCCGACCGTGTCCTGGTGATGGATCAGGGCCGGATCGTGGAGGATGGCTCTCCACAGGAGCTGATCGACGGCTCCGGCCGGTTCGCCGCCCTCCACCGGGCCTGGCGGGACAGCCTCGTCTAGCGGCTGCGGCCCCATGAATGTGCCCGTCCGGGTGCGCCGTCACGCACCCGGCCGGGCATTCCCCACTTCCCGGTAGTCGTACGGGCGCGGCCGCGCACCCGGTTCAGGCGCGCGGCCGCCCGCGGGCGTACCGAGGGCTCAGCGCAGCAGCCCGGCGTCCATCCCGGCCGACTCGGCCGGCAGGGCGACCAGCCCCAGCTCGGCCGGCGAGGCCAGCCGCGGGTGCGCGGGCAGCACCCGGACGGTGTAGCCGAACGGGCCGGTCCGGCAGAGCTCCAGCGAGCCCTCGTAGCGGGTGCGGCCGTCCAGGTCCGGGCCGCCGACCGGCTTGAGGGCCAGCAGGCAGGCGTCCGAGATCCGGTCCCGCTCGTCCACCCGGCCGGAGACGGCCTGCACCTCGACGTCGCCCGGCCGCAGCGTCCCGAGCGCGACCTGCACCCGCAGCGCCAGCGAGCTGCCGAGCTCCTGCGCCTCGGTCGGGCAGTCCGCCTCGACGTGCTCCACCCGGACGGCCGGCCAGGCCTCGCGGACCTTCGCCTTCCACTCCGCCAGCTCGCGCGCGCCGCGGCCCTGCTGCCCGGCCAGCTCCCGCTGGGCCTGCGCCGCCGGGGCGTACAGCCGTTCGACGTACTCCCGGACCATCCGCCCGGCCAGCACCTTGGGCCCGAGGGTGACCAGGGTGTGCCGGACCATCGCGATCCACTGCTGCGGCAGCCCGTCCGCGTCCCGGTCGTAGAACCGGGCGGCGACCTGGTTCTCGATCAGGTCGTAGAGCGCGGCCGCCTCGATGTCGTCGCGCCGCTCGGCCTCGCCGCTGTCCGGATCGAGCACCCGGCCGCCCTCGTCGGCGGTGGGGATCGCCCAGCCGTTGCGGCCGTCGAACCACTCGTCCCACCAGCCGTCCAGCACGGACAGGTTGAGGCAGCCGTTGAGCGCGGCCTTCATCCCGGAGGTGCCGCAGGCCTCCAGCGGGCGCAGCGGGTTGTTCAGCCAGACGTCGCAGCCCGGGTAGAGCCGCTGGGCCATCGCCATGTCGTAGTCCGGCAGGAAGACGATCCGGTGCCGCACCGCCGGGTCGTCGGCGAAGGCGACCATCTGCTGGATCAGCCGCTTGCCGCCGTCGTCGGCCGGGTGGGCCTTGCCGGCGACCACGATCTGCACCGGCCGGGTGGGGTGCAGCAGCAGCGCGCGCAGCCGCTCCGGGTCGCGCAGCATCAGGGTGAGCCGCTTGTACGAGGGCACCCGGCGGGCGAAGCCGATGGTGAGCACGTCGGGGTCGAGCACCGAGGAGACCCAGCCGAGCTCGGCCTCGCCGGCGCCGCGCCGGCGCCAGGAGGCGTGCAGCCGGCGGCGGGCCTCCTCCACCAGCTGGGCCCGCAGCGCGCGCCGCAGCTCCCAGACCTCGGTGTTGCCGATCCGCTCCAGGCCCGTCCAGCGCTTGGTCTCGCCGGTGGTCATCGCCTCCTCGGCGCGCTCGGCACCGAGTTCGGCGGCGCCGAGCCGGACCACCGCCGGATCGATCCAGGTGGCGGCGTGCACGCCGTTGGTGACGGAGGTGATCGGCACCTCGACGGCGTCGAAGCCGGGCCACAGGCCGTTGAACATCGAGCGGCTGACCTCGCCGTGCAGGGTGGAGACCCCGTTGGCGCGCTGGGCCAGCCGCAGGCCCATGGCGGCCATGTTGAAGAGCTTCGGATCCCCGTCGGGCCAGCTCTCGGCGCCGAGCGCGAGCACCTGGTCGACCGGGACGCCGGGCATCGCGGCGTCCCCGCCGAAGTGCCGGGCGACCAGCTCGCGGTCGAAGCGGTCGATGCCGGCCGGGACGGGCGTGTGGGTGGTGAAGAGGGTGCCGGCCCGGACGGCCTCCAGGGCGGCGGCGAAGTCGAGGCCCGTCCGGTCGTCGGCGACCAGTTCGCGGATGCGTTCGACGCCGAGGAAGCCGGCGTGGCCCTCGTTGGTGTGGAAGACGTCGGGGGCGGGGTGCCCGGTGAGCCGGCAGTAGGCGCGCACCGCCCGGACCCCGCCGATGCCGAGCAGCATCTCCTGGAGCAGCCGGTGCTCGCTGCCGCCGCCGTACAGCCGGTCGGTGACGTCCCGCTCGGCGGGCGAGTTGGCCTCGATGTCGGAGTCGAGCAGCAGCAGCGGGACCCGCCCGACCTGGGCCTTCCAGACGTGGGCGGCCAGGGTGCGGCCGCCGGGCAGGGCGAGGTCGACCCGGCAGGGGGTGCCGTCGGCCTCCCGCAGCAGGCTGACCGCCAGTTCGTCCGGGTCGAGCAGCGGATAGCGCTCCTGCTGCCAGCCGTCCCGGCTCAGGGACTGGCGGAAGTAGCCGTGCCGGTAGAACAGGCCGACGCCGACCACCGGCACGCCGAGATCGCTGGCGGCCTTGAGGTGGTCGCCGGCCAGGATGCCGAGGCCGCCGGAGTACTGGGGCAGCGCGGCGGCGATGCCGTACTCGGGCGAGAAGTAGGCGATCGCGGCGGGGAGCGGGGCGGCGTCGTCGGACTGCTGCCGGGCCTGGTACCAGCGGGGGCCGGTCAGGTACTCGCGCAGGTCGTCGGCGAGGTCGCCGAGTCTGCGCAGGAAGCGCCGGTCGGTGGCGAGCGCGGCCAGCCGGGCGGCCGGGACGTCCCCGAGCAGGCGCACCGGGTCCTCGCCGGTCGCGGCCCAGACCTCCGGGTCCACGGACCGGAAGAGGTCCCTGGTCTCGGGGTGCCAGGACCAGCGCAGGTTGAGGGCCAGCTCGTGCAACGGCTGGAGTTGTTCGGGCAGGACGGTGCGGACGGTGAATCTGCGGATTGCCTTCACGGCGTGAAGCGTAGCCGCGGCGGCCGGCCCCACAGTGCGTCAAGTGGGCTATTGGGCATCCGTTCGGCCTATTGATGAGATCGCATTCGGCGCATTGGTCTGCACGGGGGGCGCGCGAGGCGCACATTTCGGGGGCCCGCGCTACCAATACGTGAACTCTTCGGTACGGGTTCATTTCCGGCGGCGGATCCCCCCGGGAGAAGGCTCGAAACTGCTGTCGTACCGCTGCGAAAACCTTGTCGGCAGTGCGAGGATGACCGAAGGTCGTTGATGCTGTGGGGAGTGCGACGACGGGTGGCGTCCCCCGCGAAGCAGCACGTCCGAATCCTTTTCGCGTTGGCTGTTCCCGCCCTTCTTAGCCCATTCGGCGCTCACCGCGCTCGGACGCGTGTCCTCGCGCCCGGTCCGCTCGTTCACGGGTGGACCGGGTCGGCCGGGGGCGCGCCCCGCGGAGGCGTGCGCCGGGACGCACACGGGCTCCGGGGCGTCCCACCGCCGGCTCGGCGGGCGCCGGGCAGGTTGCCGGGAACAGCGGCGCGGGCAGGCTTCCGGTCGCACGTCCTCCCCACCCAGCAGTCCTCCGGTACTCCCCCGGCCCGCCCAGGCCCGCGGGGAGCTGCCGCCGATCTCGGGCAGGAGCTTGGCATGCACGGCGACACGCGGGACCAGTCCACACCGGTGGCCGAAGGCCCCGACGCAGCGGTCGCGGAATCCGCCGGCCGGATGGATTCTGACACTCGGACAGATCCGGCGATGCCGGCGCCGAGGGCGTCGGGCACCGTCCGTACCGGATCCTCCGAATCCGAGGCCTCCGCGGCGCCCCGACACCCCGGGGGCGAGGAGGAGCGGACGGCGGCACCCCGCAGGCGCACCACCACCACGCGCCGCACCACCGCCGCCACCCCGAAGGCCGCGAGCCCGCGGACCGACGCCGAGCAGGGCGCCGCCGGGTCCGCGGCCCCGAAGGCCCCGGCCACCAGGGCGACCACCCGGAAGCCCGCCGCTCGCAAGCCCGCCGCCCGCAAGACGACAGAGAGCGACACCGTGATCGGCCGCATCCCCGTCCTGGACGTCAGTCCCCAGATCGACGCCGGCCGCCGCCCGGCCAAGGCCGTCGTCGGCGAGACCTTCGCCGTCACCGCGACGGTCTTCCGCGAGGGCCACGACGCCGTCAACGCCAACGTGGTGCTGCGCGACCCGCGCGGCCGCAGCGGCCCGTGGACGCCGATGCGCGAACTGGCCGAGGGCACCGACCGCTGGGGGGCGCACGTCACGCCGACCGCGCCCGGCCGCTGGTCGTACCTGGTGGAGGCGTGGAGCGACCCGATCGCCACCTGGCGCAGGACCGCCTCGGTCAAGCTGCCCGCGGGGATCGACACCGCACTGGTCCTGGAGGAGGGCGCCCGGCTGCTGGAGCAGGCCGCGCGCGGCGTGCCCAAGAAGGAGGGCCGCGCCGACGTGCTGGCCGCCGCCGACGCGCTGCGCGACCCGTCCCTGCCGCCGCTGTCCCGGCTGGCCGCCGCGCTCGCCCCCGAGGTGCTCGACGCGCTGGCCCGCCACCCGCTGCGCGAGCTGCTCACCGCCTCCCGCCCGCTGCCGCTCCAGGTGGACCGCGAGCGCGCGCTGTTCGGCTCCTGGTACGAGTTCTTCCCCCGGTCGGAGGGCGCCGTGGTGGACCCGACCGGCGTCGAGCCGCCGCGGTCGGGCACCCTGCGCACCGCCGCCGAACGGCTGCCCGCCGTCGCCGCGATGGGCTTCGACGTGGTCTACCTGCCGCCCGTCCACCCGATCGGGCGAGCCTTCCGCAAGGGCCCGGACAACACCCTGACGGCCGGTCCGCACGACGTCGGCTCGCCCTGGGCGATCGGCTCCCCCGAGGGCGGCCACGACGCCGTCCACCCGGACCTGGGCACCCTGGAGGACTTCGACCACTTCGTCGCCGAGGCGCAGGCGCTGCACCTGGAGGTGGCGCTGGACTTCGCCCTCCAGTGCTCGCCGGACCACCCCTGGGTGAACAAGCACCCGGAATGGTTCAGCCACCGCGCGGACGGCACCATCGCGTACGCCGAGAATCCGCCGAAGAAGTACCAGGACATCTATCCGATCAACTTCGACCAGGACATGGACGGAATCGTCAAGGAAACCATCCGGATCCTTCGGTTCTGGATGGCCCGCGGCGTCCGGATCTTCCGCGTCGACAACCCGCACACCAAGCCGGTGGTGTTCTGGGAGAAGGTGCTCGCCGACGTCGCCCGGACCGACCCCGACGTGGTGTTCCTGGCCGAGGCCTTCACCCGGCCGGCGATGATGCACACCCTGGCGAAGATCGGTTTCCACCAGTCGTACACGTACTTCACCTGGCGCACCACCAAGCAGGAACTCACCGACTACCTCACCGAGCTCACCGGTGACGCCGCCTACATGCGGCCCAACTTCTTCGCCAACACCCCGGACATCCTCCACGCGTACCTCCAGCACGGCGGCCGGGCCGCCTTCGCGGTCCGCGCGGTGCTCGCCGCCACCCTCTCCCCCAGCTACGGCGTCTACGCCGGCTACGAGCTGTACGAGAACGAGCCGGCCCACCCGGGCTCCGAGGAGTACCTGCACTCGGAGAAGTACGAACTGCGCCCGCGCGACTGGAGCCGCACCGACACCCTGGCCCCGCTGCTGACCGTGCTGAACCGGCTGCGCCGCCGCCACCCCGCCCTCCAGCAGCTGCGCGACCTGCGCTTCCACCCCACCGACAACGACCAGGTGATCGCCTACTCCAAGACCGCGACCACCCCCGAGGGGCTCACCGACCAGGTCATCACCGTGGTGAACCTCGACCCGCACCACGTCCAGGAGGCCACCGTCACGCTGGACGGCGACGGCCCGTACGCGGTGCACGACGAGCTCACCGGCGCCGTCTACACCTGGGGCCGGCACAACTACGTCCGGCTCGATCCCTCAGCCGAGCCGGCTCACCTCCTCACGGTTCGGAGGAACCCAGCGTGACAGTGAACGAGCCCGTCCCCGACACCTTCCCCGAGACCTCGAAGAAGAAGCTCGACCCCCAGTGGTTCAAGCGTGCGGTCTTCTACGAGGTGCTCGTGCGGTCCTTCCAGGACAGCAACGGCGACGGGGTCGGGGACCTCAAGGGGCTCACGGCCAAGCTCGACTACCTCCAGTGGCTCGGGATCGACTGCCTCTGGCTCCCCCCGTTCTTCGCCTCCCCGCTGCGCGACGGCGGCTACGACGTGTCCGACTACACCTCGGTGCTGCCGGAGTTCGGCGACCTCGCCGACTTCATGGAGTTCGTCGACGCCGCGCACGCCCGCGGCATGCGCATCATCATCGACTTCGTCATGAACCACACCAGCGACCAGCACCCGTGGTTCCAGGCCTCCCGGTCCGACCCGGACGGGCCGTACGGCGACTTCTACATGTGGGCCGACGACGACAAGCAGTACCCGGACGCCCGGATCATCTTCGTCGACACCGAGACGTCCAACTGGACGTACGACCCCGTCCGCAAGCAGTACTTCTGGCACCGCTTCTTCTCGCACCAGCCCGACCTCAACTACGACAACCCCCGGGTCCAGGACGAGATGATCGCCGGGCTGCGGTTCTGGCTCGACCTCGGCATCGACGGCTTCCGGCTGGACGCGGTGCCGTACCTGTTCGCCCGCGAGGGCACCAACTGCGAGAACCTCCCGGAGACCCACGAGTTCCTCAAGCGGGTCCGCAAGGAGATCGACGCCAACTACCCCGACACCGTGCTGCTCGCCGAGGCCAACCAGTGGCCGGAGGACGTCGTCGACTACTTCGGCGACTTCGCCTCCGGCGGCGACGAGTGCCACATGGCGTTCCACTTCCCGGTGATGCCGCGGATCTTCATGGCGGTGCGCCGCGAGTCCCGCTACCCGGTGTCGGAGATCCTCGCCAAGACCCCGCAGATCCCGGGCGGCTGCCAGTGGGGCATCTTCCTGCGCAACCACGACGAGCTGACCCTGGAGATGGTCACCGACGAGGAGCGCGACTACATGTACGCGGAGTACGCCAAGGACCCGCGGATGCGCGCCAACGTGGGCATCCGCCGCCGGCTGGCCCCGCTGCTGGAGAACGACCGCAACCAGATCGAGCTGTTCACCGCCCTGCTGCTCTCCCTGCCCGGCTCGCCGGTGCTCTACTACGGGGACGAGATCGGCATGGGCGACAACATCTGGCTCGGCGACCGGGACGGCGTGCGCACCCCGATGCAGTGGACCCCGGACCGCAACGCGGGTTTCTCCTCGGCCGACCCGGGCAGGCTCAGTCTGCCGCCCATCATGGACCCGGTGTACGGCTACCAGGTGACCAACGTCGAAGCGCAGCAGAGCAGTTCGAGTTCGCTGCTGCACTGGACGCGTCGCATGATCGAGATCCGCAAGCTCAATCCGGCGTTCGGCCTCGGCAGCTACGCCGAACTGCCCTCCAGCAACCCCGCCGTGCTGGCCTTCGTACGCGAGTACGAGGGGGACCTGGTCATGTGCGTGAACAACTTCTCGCGGTTCGCGCAGCCGACCGAGCTGGACCTGCGGCAGTACGGCGGGCGGTACCCGGTCGAGCTGATCGGCGGGGTGCGCTTCCCGTCGATCGGCGAGTGGCCCTACCTGCTCACCCTGGCCGGGCACGGCTTCTACTGGTTCCAGCTCCGGCAGCCCCCGCGCCTGAGCGGGACCAGGCGATCGAAGTAACGATCCGCCACACCTGGCACAGCAGCCGTGAACAGCACCACCAGACCCTCCGGGGGCGCGATTCGAACGCCGGCGCCCCCGGAGTTCTCTGCACCACCGCGTACGGAGAACAGCCCAACGGCCACCCACACGAAGGCGTGACACCCGAGCCCCGCTCGCGTGCCGCGACCGCCGCGCCGCCGCAATCCGGAAGACTGACGGACCCGGCCACGACCCGTCGGGCCGTCCGCGCGCTTCCGGGGAAAGGGAGCCATGTCCGAAACCTCCCGTTCTCAAGCCGACCTCCGGGGCGACGCCCCCACCGGTTCCGCCCCCGCGGCGGGCCCCCGGGGCACCGGGGTCCGGAGAACCGCCCTGGGCGTCAGCGAACTCGTCCAAGCCGCCCTGCCCCTGATCGCCTCGTGGCTGCCCACCCAGCGCTGGTACGCCGGCAAGGGGCGGCCCATCACCGCCCTGATCCCGGTGGTCGGCACCCCGCTCCAGGTCGGCGACCCGGCCCTGCTCCACCTGCTGCTGCGGGTCGAGCACGCCAGCACGGCCGGCGCCCCGCACGGCGACATCTACCAGCTGCTGCTCGGCATCCGCTCGGGCGGGGTCCGGGACATCGGGCCCGCCGCCGTGCTCGGGCGGCTCAGCCAGGGCCCGTACGACGGCGCGACCCTCTACGACGCGGTGCACGACCCGGAGCTCACCGGGCGGCTCCTGGAGCACCTGGCCACCGGGGACCGCTTCGGCGCGCTGTCCTTCCGCCGCACCCCCGGCTCCGGGCTGCCCGCCAACCTCCCCGGCCGCGCCTCCACCGCCGAGCAGTCCAACAGCTCGGTCATCTACGGCACCTCGTACATCCTCAAGCTGTTCCGCCGCGTCCACCCCGGCACCAACCCGGACCTCGAACTCTCGCTCGCCCTCTCCCGGGCCGGCTCCACCCGCATCCCCCGGGTCGCCGCCTGGTTCGAGAGCCGGATGGAGCGGGCCGAGCCCGCCACCCTCGGACTGCTCCAGCGCTACCTGCCGGACGCCGAGGACGGCTGGGAGCTCGCCCTCGACCAGGTCGGCCGGCTCAAGGGGGACCGCGCCCCGGGCAACTTCGCCATCGAGGCGCACCGGCTCGGCCGGGCCACCGCCGAGGTGCACCGGGTACTGGCCCGCTCGATGCCGGTCGCCCGGCTCGACCGCACCCAGACCGGGCGGCTGGCCGGCGCCATGGCCGACCGGCTGGACAGCGCCGTCGCCGCCGTCCCCGGGCTGCTGCGCTTCCGGGCCGCGCTGCGCGCCGCCTTCCAGCAGCTCGCCGACGCCCACCCGGACGGCCTGCCGGTCCAGCGCATCCACGGCGACCTGCACCTCGGCCAGGCGATGCGCACCCCGCACGGCTGGGTGCTGCTGGACTTCGAGGGCGAGCCGGCCAAGTCCGTCAACGAGCGCCGCGAGCCGCAGCCGGCCCTGCGCGACGTCGCCGCGATGCTGCGCTCCTTCGACTACGCCGCCGCCCACCTGCTGGCCGGCGGCCCCGTCGACCCGGAACTGGCCCACCTCGCCGCCGCCTGGGCCCAGCGCAACCGCACCGCCTACTGCGCCGGCTACACCGCGGGCGGCGGCGCGGACCCGGCCGCCTCCCCGGAGCTGATGCGGGCGCTGGAGATCGACAAGGCGGTGTACGAGGTGGTGTACGAGGCCCGGCACCGGCCGAGCTGGCTGCCGATCCCGCTGGCCGCGATCAACCGGCTGGCCCTGTCCGTCTGACCCCCCGCTCCCTGTCCCGCCCGCAGGAGTTCACCCACCCCGCCGCAGGAGGAACCCCGCCGTGACGCCGATCGACCCGACCGGCCGCCCCACCCGCCCCGTGCCGGCCACCTTCCTGGCCGGACCGCTCCCCGCCGAGGGGCGGGCCGCCGAAGGCCGCGCCGGCCGCGAGCGCGAGGCGCCCCGGGCGGCCGAGGAGGAAGCGGGGGGCGCCGGATCGGAGTCCCCGGCCGGCCGCCCGCCCGCCGCCCGTCCCGCCGTCGGGGAGCCCGCCGCCGGGGGGCCCCGGGGGGCCGACCGCCCGGCCCCCACCGGGGCGCTGCGGCTGCCCGAGGCGCCGCTGCCGCCCGCCGAGGTGGACCGGCTGGTCGGCGGGCAGCACCACGACCCGCACGCGCTGCTCGGCGCGCACCCGGTAAACGGCGGCACGGCGATCCGGGTGCTGCGCCCGTTCGCCGAGCGGGTGGTCGTCGAGACCGCCCACGGGCCGGCCGAACTCACCCACCAGCAGGGCGGGTTGTTCACCGGCCTGGTGGCCGGCGGCGAGCCCCCCGAGTACACCCTGCTGGTGACGTACCCCGGCGGCGAGCCGCTGCGCCAGCACGACGGCTACCGCATCCCGCCCACCCTCGGCGAGCTCGACCTGCACCTGATCTCCGAGGGCCGGCACGAGCAGCTGTGGCGGGCGCTCGGCTCGCACGTGCGCACCGTCGACGGGGTGCGCGGCACCGCCTTCGCGGTCTGGGCGCCGAACGCCGTCGGCGTTCGGCTGATCGGCGACTTCAACCACTGGGACGGCACCGGGCACCCGATGCGCTCGCTGGGCTCCTCCGGGGTCTGGGAGCTGTTCGTCCCCGGCCTGGCCGAGGGCGCCACCTACAAGTACGAGATCCACACCCGGCAGGGCTGGGTGCTGGACAAGGCCGACCCGCTGGCCCGGGCCGCCCAGTGCCCGCCCGGCACCGCCTCGGTGGTCACCTCCTCCGGCCACGTCTGGCAGGACGGCGAGTGGATGGCCCGCCGGGCCCGCACCGCGCACCACCGGGCGCCGATGTCGGTCTACGAGCTGCACCTGCCGTCCTGGCGCCCGGACCTCACCAGCTACCGCGCCATCGCCGAGGAACTGCCGCGCTACCTCCGGGACCTGAACTTCACCCACGTGGAGCTCATGCCGGTGATGGAGCACCCCTTCGGCGGCTCCTGGGGCTACCAGGTGTCCGGCTACTACGCCCCCACCGCCCGGCTCGGCGGCCCGGACGACTTCCGGTACCTGGTGGACACCCTGCACCGGCACGGCATCGGCGTGATCGTCGACTGGGTGCCCGCGCACTTCCCCAAGGACGACTTCGCGCTCGCCCGCTTCGACGGCGAGCCGCTGTACGAGCCGGCCGACCCGCTGCGCGCCGAGCACCCGGACTGGGGGACGCTGGAGTTCGACTACGGCCGCAAGGAGGTGCGCAACTTCCTCGTCGCCAACGCGGTGTACTGGTGCGAGGAGTTCCACGTCGACGGCCTGCGGGTGGACGCCGTCGCCTCGATGCTCTACCTCGACTACTCCCGCGAGGGCGGCGCCTGGACGCCCAACCGGTTCGGCGGCCGGGAGAACCTGGACGCGGCCGCCTTCCTCCAGGAGATGAACGCCACCGTCTACCGGCGCTGCCCGGGCGTGGTGACCGTCGCCGAGGAGTCCACCGCCTGGGACGGCGTCACCCGCCCCACCGACGCCGGCGGGCTCGGCTTCGGGCTGAAGTGGAACATGGGCTGGATGCACGACTCGCTGGTCTACATGTCCAAGGAGCCGGTGCACCGCAAGTACCACCACAACGAGATCACCTTCTCGATGGTGTACGCCTTCTCGGAGAACTACGTCCTGCCGATCTCGCACGACGAGGTGGTGCACGGCAAGCAGGCGCTGGTCTCCAAGATGCCCGGCGACTGGTGGCAGCAGCGCGCCAACCACCGCGCCTACCTCGGCTTCATGTGGTCGCACCCGGGCAAGCAGCTGCTCTTCATGGGGCAGGAGTTCGCCCAGGGCGCGGAGTGGGACCACGAGCAGGGCCCGCAGTGGTGGGTGCTCGACGAGCAGTGGCCGGCCCACCGGGACCACCTCGGGGTGCGCCGCCTCGTCCGCGACCTCAACCGGCACTACCTCGACACCCCGGCACTGTGGGAGCTGGACACCGTGCCGGAGGGCTTCCGCTGGCTCGACGGCGGCGCCGCCGAGGACAACCTGCTCTCCTACGTCCGGTACGCGGCCGACGGCTCGCCGCTCGTCGCCGTCTGCAACTTCTCGCCGGTCGTCCGGCACGGCCACCGGGTCGGCCTGCCCCGGCTGGCGGGCCGCGAGCAGCTGTGGGAGGAGGTGCTGAACACCGACGCCGAGCAGTACGGCGGCAGCGGCGTCGGCAACTCCCGCCCGGTCAAGGCCGAGGCGGTGGAGTGGGACGGCCAGCCCCGCTCCGCCGAACTCGTCCTCCCCCCGCTCGCCACCGTCTGGCTCCGCCCCGCCCGCTGAGGCCCCGCGCGCCGAGGGCCGGGGGCCCGCTCCGCGGGGCGGGCCCCCGGAGGACCTCCGGAAGGACCTCCGACCCTTGTCCGGAGGCGGCCGTTCTGCTCGCGGACGGCCGTTCGGGGTGCGAAGGTATGGTCGATATGACCACTTTCCGAGACGACGGGACGGAGACACCCACGTGGCGCGCAGCGTGTACGTGACCGGCATCGACCGGGGGGACGGCCGGCAGGCGGTCGAACTCGGGGTCATGGAACTGCTCACCCGCCAGGTGGACCGGGTCGGGGTGTTCCGCCCGCTGGTGCACGCCTCCGAGCCCGGCCGCCCGGGCACGGACCACGTGGTCGAGCTGCTGCGTGACCGCTACCGGATCGACCTGCCGAGCACCGAGCTGTACGGCCTCAGCTACGAGGAGGCCGCCGCGCTCCAGGCCGCCCAGGGGCAGGACGAGCTGGTCTCCGCCCTCGTCGACCGCTTCCACGCCCTGGAGCGGCGCTGCCAGGCCGTCCTGGTCCTCGGCACCGACTTCGCCGACACCAGCATCCCGGACGAGCTGGCCTTCAACGCCCGGCTGGCCAACGAGTTCGGCGCCGCCGTGCTGCCGGTGGTCGGCGGCCACGGCGGGGACGCCGAGACGGTCGTCGCCGAGGTGCGCAACGCCCACCGGGCGTACACCGACCTCGGCTGCGAGACCCTGGCGATGATCGCCAACCGGGTCGCCCCCGGCGCCAAGCAGCGCATCCAGCGCACCCTGACCGAGAAGCTGCCGATCCCCGCCTACGTCATCCCGGAGGAGCCGGCCCTGGCCGCGCCCACCGTCGCGCAGCTGGTCGAGGCGACCGGCGCCGAGGTGCTGGTCGGGGACGCCGCCGGGCTCGCCCGGGACGTGCGCGGCTACGTCTTCGGCGGCGCCATGCTGCCCACCTTCCTGGACGCGCTGACCGAGGGCGCCCTGGTGGTCACCCCCGGGGACCGCGCCGACCTGGTGGTCGGCTCACTGGCCGCGCACGCCGCCGGCGCCCCGCCGATCGCGGGCGTGCTGCTGACCCTCGGCCAGCACCCCGGCCCCAACGTGATGGCGCTGGCCGCCCGGCTCGCCCCCGGCACCCCGGTCGCCGTCGTCCCCGAGGGCAGCTGGCCCACCGCCGCCCACCTGACCCACCTGGAGGGCAAGCTCGGCTCGGCCAGCCCCCGGAAGGCCGAGATCGCCCTCGGCCTGTTCGAACTGCACGTCGACACCGCCGAGTTGACCAACCTGATCGAGGTCGGCCGGTCCGAGCGGGTCACCCCGATGATGTTCGAGCACGAGCTGCTGGAGCGCGCCCGGGGCGCCCGCCGGCACGTCGTGCTCCCGGAGGGCACCGAGGAGCGGGTGCTGCGCGCCGCCGAGATCCTGCTGCGCCGCAACATCTGCGACCTCACCCTCCTCGGCGACGCGGACGCCGTCCGCCGCAAGGCCGCGGCCCTGAGCATCGACCTGCCCGCGGAGGAGCCGGGCGCCGACCGCGCCCAGGTGCGGATCGTCGACCCGGCCACCAGCCCGCTGCGCCGCCAGTTCGCCGAGCTGTACGCGAAGCTGCGCGCCCACAAGGGGATGACCGTCGAGCTCGCCCTGGACGTGGTCGCCGACGTCTCGTACTTCGGCACCCTGATGGTCCAGGAGGGCATCGCGGACGGCATGGTCTCCGGCGCGGCGCACTCCACCGCCGCCACCATCCGGCCCGCCTTCGAGGTGATCAAGACCTCGCCCGGCGCCGCGATCGTCTCCTCGGTGTTCTTCATGTGCCTGGCCGACCGGGTGCTGGTGTACGGCGACTGCGCGGTCAACCCCGACCCGGACGCCCAGCAGCTGGCCGACATCGCCATCCAGTCGGCCGCCACCGCCGCCCAGTTCGGGGTGGAGCCGAGGGTCGCGATGCTCTCGTACTCGACCGGCACCTCCGGCTCCGGCGCGGACGTCGACAAGGTCCGCAAGGCCACCGAGCTGGTCCGCGAGCTGCGCCCGGACATCCTGGTCGAGGGCCCGATCCAGTACGACGCGGCGGTGGACGCCCGCGTCGCGGCAACCAAGCTGCCGGGCTCGCCGGTGGCGGGCCGCGCCACCGTGCTGATCTTCCCGGACCTCAACACCGGCAACAACACCTACAAGGCCGTCCAGCGATCGGCCGGCGCGGTCGCGGTGGGCCCGGTGCTCCAGGGGCTGCGCAAGCCCGTCAACGACCTTTCCCGCGGGGCGCTGGTGCAGGACATCGTCAACACCGTCGCGATCACCGCCATCCAGTCCCAGGACCACAAGGAGGCGCAGGCGTGAACGAGCGAACCACCACCGGGCGCGGATCCCGCGGCGCGGCCGCCGGGCGCGGCGAGGCGGGCGCATGAGGAACGGCACCCGCGTCCTGGTCCTGAACGCCGGCTCCTCGTCGGTGAAGTACCAGCTGATCGACATGCTGGACGGCGCGAAGCTGGCCTCCGGGCTGGTCGAGCGGATCGGCGAGGCCGGCGGCCGGCTGGTGCACACCCCGCGCACCGGCGAGCCCCGGGAGACCGTCCAGGCCTTCCCGGACCACGCCGCCGCGCTCAAGGCCGTCGCCGAGGAGCTGTCCGCCGACGCCCTCGGGCTGGACTCCCCCGAGCTGGCCGCGATCGGCCACCGGGTGGTGCACGGCGGCCTGCGCTTCACCGAGCCGACCGTCGTCACCGACGACGTGCTCAAGGAGATCCGCCGGCTGATCCCCGTCGCCCCGCTGCACAACCCGGCCAACATCACCGGCATCGAGGTCGCCCGGGCGCTGCGCCCCGACCTCCCCCAGGTGGCCGTGTTCGACACCGCCTTCCACGCCTCGATGCCCGAGTACTCGGCCCGGTACGCGATCGACAAGGCCGTCGCCGACGAGCACCGGGTGCGCCGCTACGGCTTCCACGGCACCTCCCACCAGTACGTCTCGCGGGCCACCGCCCGGCTGATCGGCAAGGACCCGGCCGAGGTCAACGTGATCGTGCTGCACCTGGGCAACGGGGCCTCCGCCTCGGCGGTCAGCGGCGGGCGCTGCGTGGACACCTCGATGGGCCTGACCCCGCTGGAGGGCCTGGTCATGGGCACCCGATCGGGCGACATCGACGCCGGCGTGGTGTTCCACCTGCACCGGGTCGGCGGGCTGTCCGTGGACGAGATCGACGACCTGCTCAACCGCCGCAGCGGCCTGCGCGGGCTGTGCGGCGAGAACGACATGCGCGAGATCATGCGCCGGGCCGACGAGGGGGACGCCGACGCACGGCTGGCGTTCGACGCGTACATCCACCGGCTGCGCAAGTACATCGGCGGCTACTACGCGGTGCTCGGCCGGGTGGACGCGATCGCGTTCACCGCCGGCGTCGGGGAGAACGCGGCGCCGGTGCGCGCGGCGGCCACCGCGGGGCTGGAGGAGCTGGGCATCGCCGTCGACCCGGAGCTGAACTCGGTGCGGTCCGGCGCGGCCCGGCTCGTCTCGCCCGAGTACGCCCGGGTGGCGGTCGCCGTGGTGCCCACCGACGAGGAGCTGGAGATCGCCCGACAGGCCTTCGCGCTGGTGCACCGGGAACGCCGGGAGTCCGAGGACTGATACGGATTCGTCTCACTCCTCGGAAGCTTTCGTCGGCGATTCCTCCCGGTCCGTGCCGAATGCACCCATAACACGAACGGATAGACTGATCCATATGCGCCGAGCGAAAATTGTCTGCACCCTGGGTCCGGCGACGGACTCCTACGAACAGCTGAAGGCCATCGTCGAGGCGGGCATGAACGTCGCCCGACTGAACATGAGCCACGGCAACCACGCGGACCACGAGGAGCGGTACCGCAAGGTCCGCCAGGTCTCGGAGGACACCGGCAAGGCCATCGGCGTCCTGGCCGACCTCCAGGGTCCGAAGATCCGTCTGGCGACCTTCGCCAACGGCCCGGTGACCGTCGACAACGGCGACGAGTTCACCATCACCACCGAGGACGTCCCCGGTGACCAGCACATCTGCGGAACCACCTACAAGGGCCTGCCCGGCGACGTGAAGCCCGGCGACCCGATCCTGATCAACGACGGCGTCATCGCCCTTGAGGTCGTCAGCGTCGACGGCCCGCGGGTGAGGACCGTGGTGGTCGAGGGCGGCGTGCTCTCGAACAACAAGGGCATCAACCTGCCCGGCGCGGCCGTGAACGTGCCCGCCCTGTCCGAGAAGGACAAGGACGACCTGCGCTTCGCGCTGCGCCTGGGCGTCGACATGATCGCGCTGTCCTTCGTCCGCAACGCGGACGACATCAAGGACGTCCACGAGGTCATGGACGAGGTCGGCATCCGGGTGCCGGTCATCGCCAAGATCGAGAAGCCGCAGGCCGTCGAGGCCATGGAGGAGATCGTCCTCGCCTTCGACGCCATCATGGTCGCCCGCGGCGACCTGGCCGTGGAGTACCCGCTGGAGCGGGTGCCGCTGGTCCAGAAGCAGCTGATCACCCTGGCCCGCCGCAACGCCAAGCCGGTCATCGTCGCCACCCAGATGATGGAGTCGATGATCCACGCCTCGCGGCCGACCCGCGCCGAGGTCTCCGACGTCGCCAACGCCATCCTGGACGGCGCCGACGCGGTCATGCTGTCCGCCGAGTCGAGCGTCGGCAAGTACCCGGTCGAGACCGTCCGCACCATGAGCCGGATCTGCGAGAAGGCCGAGGAGGAGCTGGTCTCCCAGGGCCTCCAGCCGCTCAACCCGGGCCGCAAGCCGCGCACCCAGGGCGGCTCCGTCGCCCGCGCCGCGTGCGAGCTGGGCGACTTCCTGGACGGCAAGGCGCTGGTCGCCTTCACCAAGTCCGGCGACACCGCGCGCCGGCTGTCCCGCTACCGCTCGCCGATCCCGGTGATCGCCTTCACCCCGGACGTCGCCACCCGCAACCAGCTCTCGCTGAGCTGGGGCGTCGAGGCGTACGTGACGGAGCAGGTGGCCACCACCGACGCGATGGTCGCGCAGGTCGACCGGGAGCTGCTGAGGCTCGGCCGGCTCGCCCAGGGCGACACCGTCATCGTCACCGCCGGTGTCCCGGTCGGCGTCCCCGGCACCACCAACATGGTGCAGGTGCACCACCTGGGCACCCGGGGCGAGTGAGCCCCCGTCAGCCCTGAACGCCCGTGGGGCGGTCCTCCTCCGGGAGGGCCGCCCCACGGGCGTTGGGGCGTCCGCTACTTGTCGCTGTAGGGCGCGTCGTCGTTGAACAGGTGCATCCCCGGGATGTGCAGGGTGCCGCCGAACTGGCCGGCCTGCTTGGCGGTGACGCCGGTCAGCTCCAGGTCGAGCGGGATCGGGATGGCGCCGATCAGGTCGTACAGCCAGCGCGGCAGGGTGTCCGGGGTGAGGGTGATCTCGCCGAGGTCGATCGGGATCGGCAGGCCGAGCACCTTGGAGAGGTGGCCGGACAGCCGCTCCACGTACATGGTGATCGGGCCCTTGCGCATGGTCGAGGTCGTCCCGGGGCCGCCCTGGACGTGGAAGGTGACGCCGTTGCCCTCCAGGGTCGACATGTCGAGGTTGTCGATGTCCACGCTGTCGACCACGAACTTCAGGACGCGCTTGCTGCCGGTCGGGGTCCGTACGTCGTACACGCCGTGGAAGGCCGCGCCGTGCAGGGCGAGCCGGCTGGTCTTCAGGGTCCAGTTCTGCTCGGGCACGACGTGCCCGGGGGCGGCCGCGCCGGCGGTCAGGCCCCGCGCGTCCACGTCGCAGTCGGGGTTCTCGGTGGGCGTGCCGGACGGGGTGCCGGAGGGCGTCGCCGGGGCTCCCGCGGAGGGCGTCGCGGACGGCTTCGGCCGGCTGCTCGGCGTGGCGGCGGGCGTGGCGGCGGGCGAGGGCGCGCCGGTCGCGGCGCCGGCCGCGGACGGCTCGGTCTGCGGGGCGGCGGCCGGAGGCTGGGACTGCGGCTGGGCGGGCTGCGCCGGGGTGCCGGTGCGCGGGGCGGGGGCCGTCGGGGTGGCCGGGCCGGTGGGCGGGGCGGGGGTCGTCGGGGCGCCGCCCGGGGTCGGGGTGGGCGAGCCGTTCGGGGTGAACAGCCGGTTGACGCCGTTGACGAGGTCGTCGATCAGCCCGGTCCGGTCCGCCGTACCGGCGCCGTCGGCGTCGCCGCGGTAGACCGCGCTGGACACGGTCGCGCCGGACGCGGTCGCGCCGCCGGTCGCGCCGCCGGTCGCGGCGGAGCGCTCGGCCGGCGCGGTCGGCGCCTGGGCGGGCGCGGTGGTCGGCGTCCCGGTCGGCACCGAGCCCGGGTCGGTCGACGCGCCGGGCGCGGGCGCCGCGGTCGGGCCCTGGCCCGCTCCGGTGGACGGGCCCGGCGGCTCGGGCAGCTCGCTCCTGGGCACCGGCGTCTCGATCGGCGCGACGTCCGGCACGGTGGCCGGCGCGGTGCCGCAGGGCTTGCCGGCCGCGGACTCGGCGACCGCCGGGTTGGGCGTGTAGGCGGCGGCCATCAGCAGCGCGGTCGGCACCGCGGCCATCGCCAGCGCCCGGCCCCGCAGCCGGACCCGTACCGGCGTGCGCGGCGCGGCGTGCCGGCCGGAGCGCGGTGCGGGAGCGGTCGTGCCGTCGGCTTGCTCGGCCGGCCCGGTCACCGCGCCTCCTCCTGGTCCACGGCCGCGGCCTGCCGCGGGACGGCGGCCCCGTCCTCCGGCTGCGGCCGGCCGCCCTGGGCGGGCAGCACGGCCGTGGGCGGCTCGTCGGCGGCACGGGCGGCGGCGTTCCCGGCCGTCGCCTGGGCGGCGCCCCCGGGACGGCGCCGGCGCCGGGCCCTCGCCGGGGCGGCGGACGGCTCGGGCAGCGGCGCCCAGGAGACCATCAGCCCGCCGCCGACCAGGCCCGGCAGCAGCGCCAGCCCGAAGCCCGCGAGGTTGGAGACCGGGATCGACACCAGCGTCAGCAGGATGGTCGCGATGCCCGCGAAGACCCGTACCGCGGGCTGGAACCACGCGGTCAGCCCGAGGATGGCCATCAGCACCCCGATGATCAGCGAGCCGGCGCCCGCCGTGGTGGACATCGCGATGGTCAGGCCGCCGAACGACAGGTGCGCGTAGGGGAAGTAGAGGATCGGGACGCCGGCGATCATGGCCAGCAGTCCGCCCCAGAAGGGCCTGGTGCGGCGGAACTCACGGAAGTGCCGCCAGAGCCACCCGGCGGGGTTCTGCCGCTGGGGCCGCGTCTCGACCGTTGCGCTGGACATGGTGCAACTCCTCGACGTCGCTACGAGGGAGGAACGATGGAGGTGGGCCGGGGCGGCGGAGCACCGCCGTCCCGGCCCGGGGCCGTCACTCGGGCGCGCCGTGCGGCGCGCCGTCAGGCGAGGCTCAGAAGCATTCGTTGCCCTTGCCGTCGCCGTTCTTCAGCGAGAGGCTCAGACCGTTCAGCTTGAACGTTCCGGCGGAGGTGGCCCGGGCGGTCTGCTGGACGCCGGTCAGATCGGCCTCCTTCGCGGCCTGGGCGAAGCCGGTGCCGCCGGTCGGCAGGCCCTTGTTGCCGGTCGCCTTCTGGACGGCCGGGTGGGGCGCCCAGCCCTGGGTCGCCGAGCCGGTGAGGGTGGAGGCGTCCTGGCCGATGTTGATGTCGGTGAAGGTCGCGTCCGCCTTCAGCTGCTCCAGGTCGATCAGCAGGTTGTCGGCCTGGACCGGCTTGCCCGCCTCGGTACCGGCGTTGAGCTGGAGGGTGATCTTGCCCAGGCCGAAGCCGGACAGGTCGGTCACCACCGACTGGCACAGGTTCTCGATGTCGGCGTGGTCGAAGGCCGAGACGGCGACCGGGTGCAGCGTGCCGTTGGCCTCGACGTCGACGGTGCCGAACTGGGCGAAGTTGCTCCCGTGCAGGTGGGTGGTGCTCACCTTGAACGACTGGCCGGAGATGCTGAACGAGGCGGCGAGCGCGCTGTTGGCGATCGAGACGCCGACCATCGCGGTGGCCGCGACGCTCGGCACCATCACCAGGGCGAAGCGCTTCCAGCGGGTCTTGCCGTAGGTCTGGGACATGCGAGTCCTCCTTCTAGGACGTACATCTCCGGCTCCCCGGCGGCGCGTCCCGCACCGGTGGGGGCCTGGGATGGGAGAGAGCTACGTCCTCGGTAGCGGAGAGCGCCTTGGGCGTCGGCGGACGCGGGAGCGGCCGGCGTGCAGCGGGCCTCCCGTCCGAGCACCGGCCGTCCTGGCGGGACGGCGGGCAGGGCCGACGACATCGGCGATCACCCCCGAGCGACAACCAGCGACCGCGCAGGGCCGCGCGGCCGGTCGAAGGACAGGAACCGCCGTGGGACCGCGGATACCCCCCTGCCCTCCCTCCCGCCGGCCGGGGCCGGCGGACCGCCCGGTGGGGATCCCGCGCTCCGCGTGGCCGACCGGAGTCGGGGGTGGAGCCCGGGACCGGGCGTGGCCGATCGTGCTTGAATCCCGGGCGAAGCACAAGAGGTGCCTTACTGACGGGTAATGCAACATCAGGTGGAGGCGATCACGGAATCGGGGTGATTCGCACCGTGCGTGACGCCTTGAAGGATTGGTGACGGGGAAATCTGCCGGAAACACCGGCGAAACACCCGTGGGTGGTCACACAAGGTGACCACCCACGGGTGAAATCAAGATTTGGTAAACCTCTGTCCGGTTGACCGGATTGTCGCCAAATCACCAGGCGACACCGCAGGTCATCCGCCGTGCCAGGCACCGGACCCGGCGCGGGCGCGGAGCCGGACCGGGCGCGGGTGCCGAGCCCGGCTCAGAACAGCACGCGGGCCAGCGCCGTACGGGCCGCGACGACCCGCGGGTCCTCCGGGCCGATCACCTCGAACAGCTCCAGCAGGCGCAGCCGGGCGGTGTCCCGGTCCTCGCCGGCCGTCCGCCCGACGGTGGCCACCAGCCGCCCGAAGGCGTCCTCGACGTGGCCGCCGACCAGGTCCAGGTCGGCCGCCTCCAGCTGGGCCCGGAGGTCCTTCGGGTCGGCGGCGGCCGCCGCCCGGACGGTCTGGAGGTCCAGGCCCTCGACCCGCCGCAGCAGCTCGGCCTGGGCCAGGCCCAGCTTGGCCTCGGCGTTGCCCGGCTGGTCGGCCAGCACGTTCCGGTACGCCTGGATGGCACCGCCCAGGTCCCCGGCGTCCAGCGCGTCGTGCGCGGCGGACAGCGCCGGGTCCTCCGGGCGCGCCGGGGCCTCGGGAGCGGCCCCGCCCGGGGCGGCCGCGCCGCCGACCACGCCGAAGCGCTGCTCGGCGACCAGGATCAGCTGGTCCAGGATCTTGCGGATGTTGGCGGCGCTCTCGGCCCCCTGGAACAGCGGCACCAGCTGGCCGGCCACCACGGCCATCACCGCCGGGATGCCCTGGATGCCGAACTGCTGCGAGAGCAGCGGGTTGGCGTCCACGTCGATCTTGGCGAGCACGAAGCGGCCGGCGTACTCCTCGACCAGCCCCTCCAGGACCGGGCTCAGCTGCTTGCAGGGCCCGCACCACTCGGCCCAGAAGTCGATGACGACCGGCACCTCGGTGGAGCGCTGGACGACCTCGGTCTCGAAGGTGTCCTCGGTGACGTCGATGACGAGCTGGTAGGCGGGCTGGGCGGGGGCGACCCCGGCCGATTCGGCGGCGGCCGCCTGGCGGGCCCGCTCGGCCCGGGCCTGCTCGGCCTTCTGGGCGGCTTCGCCGGCCGCCTTCACTGCGGCGAGGTCGACGGCTCCGCGCAGGGCGGAGCTGTTGAGACGCGAATTCCGTGGCTGCATGGCACCATCCTCCCCCGTCCGCGCTGCTCGCGGGCACCAACCTCCGGAAAGTCGCCCCGCGCGGGCCGCGCGGTGCGGGTTCCCGGGCGCGGTGCCCCTCCCCCGGTAGCCTGGACCGTTCGGCGCGGATCCCCACCCGCGCCCACGCCGCTCCCGTCCCACGGGAGGCGGCGCCTGGTTGTCACTGCTTTCGCTACGAGTCGTAGCGTAACTGGAGCCGGTGCCCCGCCCGCAAGCCCCACCGGCGGTTCGGCGACGTGACCTGCCCCACTTTCCCGGCCCGCCCCGCTGCCCGAACGGGCGAACAGTCGCTACGGTTACCAGCCCCACCCAAGTTACTTACCAGTAAAGCGCAAGGAGGCCCGGTGCCGGCCGCCCAGCCCCCAGCGAGCCCGGACAGCACGGCGAGCACCGGCCAGGTGTGCTCCGCCCCGGCCTGCCCCGCCCCGGAACCCGCGGCCGCCGCCCGGGCCAAGGGCCGCCCGCGCAGCGCCGCCGCCGACCGCGCCATCCTCGACGCCACCCGCGAGGCCCTGGCCGAACTCGGCTGGGGCGGGCTCACCATGGGCCACGTGGCCAGCCGCGCCGGGGTCGCCAAGACCACCCTGTACCGCCGCTGGCCGTCCAAGAACGAGCTGGTGGTGGACGCCGTCGCCAGCCTCTTCGACGACCTGGTGATGCCCGACCTCGGCAGCCTGCGGGCCGACATCGAGGCCGTGGTGGCGCAGTTCGCCGACCTGCTGGCCCGCCCGGAGACCCAGGCCGCGCTGCTCGCGCTGTTCGCCGAGGGCACCCGCGACCGCCAGCTGCGGCGCCGGATCCGCGAGTCCATCGTCGACCCGCAGAAGCGGCTGGTCCGCCAGGGCCGGGCGGCGGCCCAGGCCCGCGGCGAACTCGGCCCGGACACCGACGCCGCCTCGGCCCGCGAGGAGGTCGACATCATCTTCGACACCATCGCGGGCACCGTCGAGCACCGCGTCCTGGTCAGCGGCGAGCCGATCACCCCGGAGTGGACCCGCCGCTTCAGCGACCTGCTGCTCGGGCCGCTCCTCGCCGACCTCCCCGACTGAGGACCCGGCGCAGGACACGGCGCAGGACACGGCGGAGCCGCCGTACGGGATCCCGTACGGCGGCTCCGCGGCGCCCGGCCGGGCCGGTCAGAACATGGCGTTCTCCTGGTACGTCCCCCACTCCTGCCGCAGCGCGTTGCAGATCTCGCCCAGCGTCGCCTCGGCGCGCACCGCGTCCAGCATCGGCGGGATCATCGACTCGCCCGAGCGCGCCGCCGCCAGCACGGCGTCCAGCCCGGCCCGGACGGCCGCGTCGTCCCGGGCCGCCTTGCGCTCGCGCAGCACCCGGACCTGCTCGCGCTCGACCTCGTGGCTGACCCGCAGGATCTCCAGCTCGGGGGTGACGCTGCGCGGGTGGCAGTTGACGCCGACCACGCGCTTGTCGCCCTTCTCCACCGACTGCTGGTACTGGAAGGCCGCCTCGGCGATCTCCCCGGTGAACCAGCCCTCCTCGATGCCGCGCAGGATGCCCGAGGTGATCGGGCCGATCTCGTGGTCCTCGCGGCCCTTGTCCAGGATCCGCTGGAAGATCGCCTCGGCCTGCTGCTCGATCCGGTCGGTCAGCGCCTCGACGTACCAGGAACCGCCCAGCGGGTCGGCGACGTTGGCGACGCCGGTCTCCTCCATCAGCACCTGCTGGGTGCGCAGGGCGATCTCGGCGGCCTGCTCGGAGGGCAGCGCCAGGGTCTCGTCCAGCGCGTTGGTGTGCAGCGAGTTGGTGCCGCCGAGCACCGCGGCCAGCGCCTCGACGGCGGTGCGGACCACGTTGTTGTACGGCTGCTGCGCGGTCAGCGAGACGCCGGCCGTCTGGGTGTGGAAGCGCAGCCACTGCGCCTTGTCCGTCTTGGCGCCGAAGTGCTCGCGCATCCAGCGGGCCCAGATCCGGCGCGCCGCGCGGAACTTGGCGATCTCCTCGAAGAAGTCCACGTGGGCGTCGAAGAAGAAGGACAGGCCGGGGGCGAAGACGTCCACGTCCAGGCCGCGGGACAGGCCCAGCTCGACGTAGCCGAAGCCGTCCGCGAGGGTGTACGCCAGCTCCTGCGCGGCCGTCGCCCCGGCCTCGCGGATGTGGTAGCCGGAGACGGACAGCGGCTTGTACGCGGGGATGCCCTCGGCGCAGTAGGCCATCAGGTCGCCGATCAGGCGCAGGTGCGGCTCGGGGGCGAAGAGCCACTCCTTCTGGGCGATGTACTCCTTGAAGATGTCCGTCTGGAGGGTGCCGTTGAGCACGGCGGGGTCCACGCCCTGGCGCTCGGCGGCGACCAGGTACATGCAGAAGATCGGCACGGCCGGGCCGCTGATCGTCATCGAGGTGGTGACCTCGCCGAGCGGGATGCCGGCGAACAGCACCTCCATGTCCGCGGCCGAGTCGATGGCCACGCCGCAGTGGCCGACCTCGCCCAGCGACTTCGGGTCGTCCGAGTCGTAGCCCATCAGGGTGGGCATGTCGAAGGCGACCGAGAGGCCGCCGCCGCCCGCGTCCAGGATCATCCGGTAGCGCTCGTTGGTCTGCCGGGCGTTGCCGAAGCCGGCGAACTGCCGGATGGTCCAGGTCCGGCCGCGGTAGCCGGTCGGGTGCAGACCGCGGGTGTACGGGTACTCGCCCGGCCAGCCGATCCGCTCGAAGCCCTCCACTGCCTGCCCGGCGGGCGGGCCGTAGACCGGCTCGACCTCGTCCCCGGAGAGGGTGGTGAAGTCCGCGTCGCGCTTGCGGGCCCTGTCGTACCGCTGCTGCCAGCGCTGCCGGCCGCGCTCGATCTCCTCGGCGTCCATGACCCCGAACTCCGCTCAGTACGGCCGCCACGGCGACGGGCGGCACAGCTAGTAGGACGTCCTAACAATTTACTCGGACGTCCTAGTACTTGTCGACGGACAACCGCCGGCGGCGCCGGATCCGCCCCGCGCGGCGGCCGCGGGCCCGGGAACGCCGGAGCGCCCCTCCCCCGGTCGGGGAAGGGGCGCTCGCGCGGGCCCGTGCCGGGCCGCGGGTCGGGCTGCGCGGTCAGACGCCGGCCGGCTGGCGGGCGGCGTCGCCCACCGGGAGCGCCGCGGCGGCCTCGCGGGCCACCTTGCGCTCGAAGACGAAGGAGAGGAAGGGGATGCAGCCCGCCGCCAGGGTGAGCACCAGCCGGCCCATCGGCCACTTGAGCTTCTGCCCGAGCATGAAGGTCACCACGAAGTACCCGATGTAGAGGTAGCCGTGCAGCATCGCGACGTAGGTGGTCACGTCCTGGGCGGCGTCGAAGCCGTACTTCGCGACCATGAAGCCGCAGAACACCAGCAGCGCCACACCGGTCGCGACGGCCAGGGCCCGGTACCAGCCCAGCAGGGGGGTCGCCTTCATGATCTTCCTCGCCTCGCTCGGCAGTGTCGGCCGGTACGCCCGGATCCGCGCACCGCTCACACGAGGGTAGCCGCCTTCACGCCCCGCCCTTCGCAGCCCCCTCGGCGGAGTCTCCGGAGTCTCCGGAGTCGGCGGAGTCGGCCGGGTCCGTGAAGTCGCCGGCCGCGACCCGCAGCGGCCGGAGCAGCTCGAAGACCTGGCGGCACTGCGCGGCGTCGTACTCCTCCAGGCCGAACTCCATCGCCATCAGCTCCCTGGTCGCCTCCTCGACCACCTCGCGGCCGCGCCCGGTGATCGCGGCCAGCACGCCGCGGCCGTCCAGCGGGTTGGGGCGGCGGGCGACCAGCCCGGCCCGCTCCAGGCGGTCGACGGTGTTGGTGACGCTCGTCGGGTGGACCATGAGCCGCTCGCCGATCTTGGAGAGCGAGAGCTCCCCGGTCCGGCTGAAGGTCAGCAGCACCAGCGCCTCGTAGCGGGCGAAGGTCAGCCCGTACGGCTTGAGCACCGCGTCCACCCGGGAGAGCAGGATCTGGTGGGCGCGCATGATCGAGGTGATCGCCGCCATCGAGGGGACCCCGCCCCAGCGGCGGGTCCACAGCTCGTCGGCGCGGGCGATCGGGTCGAAGTCGAGAGCGAGGGGCTTGGCCACCTCCTTACCGTACCGGCGGAAGGGGCGCGTGCTACCAGGCGTCCTGATGGTGGACAAGCGCAACACGTGGCGGGAACCCGCCAATCGGACGGCCAGGTCCATACCAGGACATTGCGGCGGCATGAACGGGCGGCAACGCGCCGCCGTCCCGCCGGGGCTGACCCCGGATCCGCCCCGCGCCGCGCCACCAGGCTTCGGTTCGGACGGAAACCCGCTGCGGACCAGGACGGTACATCCCTTTTGCCCCTCGCTTCACATTCCTTCACGGTGGCGGGACTTGGCCAATTCATGAGCAAGACCTGTCATTTGATTTGCTCGATTGTCATGCTTTCGGCCAACCCCGTTCGGTAGCCACCACCCCCACCCACCGGTGGCGAAGCCGCTCCGACCGCCCGGGGCCTCGCCCGTCAGCGCCCGTTCCGCCCCTCAGGTGCCGTCCCCGGCCCCCGGAACGCCGCGCGACCGCGCCCAGCGGTTTCCTGGAAGGACCTCGTTCGTGAAGCGAAAGCTCGCCGCAGTCGCCGTACTCTCCGCCACCGCCCTGCTCACCGGTGTCGTCCAGGGCACCGCGGCCATCGCGGACCCCGCCCCGCACTCCCGGGCCGGGCAGCAGCGCGCCGACCTGATCGCCCTGGCGAACGGCCAGGCCGGCCGGGTGGCCCACGCCCTGGCACTGGGCGGCCAGGAGCAACTCGTCGCCAAGGACGCCGTGGTGGACGCCGACGGCACCCGCCACCTGCGCTACGAGCGCACCTTCGCCGGCCTGCCCGTCCTCGGCGGCGACCTGGTGGTGCACCAGAAGGCCGACGGCTCGACCACCTCCGTCGACAGGGCCACCGGCGCGACCATCGCCCTGCCGAGCCTCACCCCGCAGATCCCCGCCGACAAGGCCGCCGCCCAGGCGACCGGCGCCGTGCAGTCCACCGTCGGCATCGCCGTCGACGAGGACGAGTCCCCGCTGACCGAGGTCCACCAGACCGGGAAGGCCGAGCTGGTCGTGTGGGCCTCCGACGGCAACCCGCGCCTGGCCTACCGGACCACCGTCGAGGGCCTGCGCGCCGACGGCACCCCGAGCAGCCAGCTGCTGGTCACCGACGCCGCGAGCGGCCAGGTGCTCGCCAGCCACGAGCAGGTGCGCACCGCCGCCGGCACCGGCAAGGGCGTCTTCGTCGGCACCGTCCCGCTGACCACCACCCAGAGCGGCACCTCCTACCAGCTGAAGGACGCGACCCGCGGCGGGCAGTCCACCTACACCCTCAAGAACAAGACCTCCGGCTCCGGCACGCTGGTCGCCAACAGCACCGACAGCTTCGGCAACGGCCTGGCCACCAACGCGGAGTCCGCCGCGGTGGACGCCCAGTACGGCGCCGCGGCCACCTGGGACTTCTACAAGAACACCTTCGGCCGCAACGGCATCAAGAACGACGGCGTCGGCGCCACCAGCCGGGTCCACTACGGCTCCAACTACGTGAACGCGTTCTGGAGCGACAGCTGCTTCTGCATGTCGTACGGCGACGGCGCGAGCAACACCCACCCGCTGACCGCGCTGGACGTGGCCGGGCACGAGATGAGCCACGGCGTCACCTCCGCCACCGCCAACCTCACCTACTCCGGCGAGTCCGGCGGCCTCAACGAGGCCACCTCGGACATCTTCGGCACCATGGTCGAGTGGTACGCCAACCTGCCCGCCGACAAGCCGGACTACCTGATCGGCGAGCAGATCAACATCAACGGTGACGGCAAGCCGCTGCGCTACATGGACCAGCCGTCCAAGGACGGGCGCTCGGCGGACTACTGGTCCTCCTCGGTCGGCGGCCTGGACGTCCACTACTCCTCCGGCGTGGCCAACCACTTCTTCTACCTGCTGGCCGAGGGCAGCGGCGCCAAGACCGTCAACGGCGTCAGCTACAACAGCCCGACCTACAACAACGCGTCGCTGGCCGGCATCGGCCGGGACAAGGCCGCGCAGATCTGGTACCGCGCGCTGACCACCTACTTCACCTCCAGCACCAACTACGCGGCGGCCCGCACCGGCACCCTGAAGGCCGCCGCCGACCTCTACGGCGCGAGCAGCACCGAGTACGCCGCGGTCGCCGCGACCTGGACCGCCGTCAACGTCAACTGACGCACCGCACCGGCGCACCGGGCGCCCGGGCCCTCCCACCGGAGGGCCCGGGCGCCCGCGCCGTTCCGGGCGTCCGCCCCGGAGGCCGGGCCGTCCGGGGCGTCCGGGGCGTCCGGCCTGTCAAGGCCGTCCGGCTGGCGAAGTCCCGCCAGGGGGACGAAGCGCCGGAAACCGGGCAACGGGCGGCAGCCGAACCATCCGTACCGGGACTGGCGGTTCTTGGCCAATCCCGAAGGCGCCCTGTCCATGACTGCCAAGAATTGTCATGCTTCTGACCAAGTCCCGTCCGACCCTCCGCCACCCCCACCCACTCCGGCGGAGCGTCAGGAACCGCACGGGACCGGCACGTCCGCGCCCTACCGCCCCCAAGGTGCCAACCCCGGCGCCCCGGTACGCGGCGCACCCGCACGCACCCGCGGGTCTCGTGGAAGGAACCCCCGCACGTGAAGCGAAAGCTGACTGTCGGAGCCGTACTCTCCGCCACCGCCCTGCTGGCCGGCGTCATCCAGATCGCCGCCGTCCCGGCCCAGGCCGCCGCCCCCTCGCCCGCGCAGCAGCAGTCCGCGCTGCTCGCGCTGGCCTCCGGACAGAGCGCCCCGGTCGCCCGGGCCCTGGCCCTCGGCGACCAGGAGGCGCTGGTTCCCAAGGACGTGGTGGTGGACCGGGACGGCACCCGCCACCTGCGGTACGACCGGACCTACGGAGGGCTGCCGGTGATCGGCGGCGACCTGGTCGTCCACCAGAAGGCCGACGGCTCGGTGAAGTCCGTCGACCGGGCCTTCGCGGGCCGGCTGTCGGTGCCCACGCTGACCCCGGGCCTCGCCGCGCCCCAGGCCGCCGAGCGGGCCACCGCCGCCGTGCGGGCCACCGTCGGCGCCGCCGCCGACCGGGACGAGGCCGCGCTCAGCCGGGTCGACGGCGCCGGCGCGACCGAGCTGGTCGTCTGGGCCGCCGACGGCGCCCCGCGGCTGGCCCACCGCACGGTCGTCGAGGGCCAGCGCGCGGACGGCACCCCGAGCCGCCAGGAGGTCGTCACCGACGCCGCCACCGGCCAGGTGCTCTCCACCGACGAGAAGGTCCAGACCGCCACCGGCACCGGCAAGGGCGTCAACGTCGGCAGCGTCTCGCTGACCACCACCCAGAGCGGTTCCAGCTACCAGCTGAAGGACGCCTCCCGGGGCAACCAGTCCACCACCGACCTGAAGGGCGGCACCTCGGGCAGCGGGACGCTCTTCAGCAACACCACCAACAGCTTCGGCAACGGCCTGCCGTCCAACCGCGAGTCCGCGGCCGTGGACGCCCAGTACGGCGCCGCGGCCACCTGGGACTACTACAAGAACACCTTCGGCCGCAACGGCATCAAGAACAACGGCGTCGGCGCGGCGAGCCGGGTGCACTACAGCACCAACTACGTCAACGCGTTCTGGGACGACTCCTGCTTCTGCATGACGTACGGCGACGGCGCGAGCAACACCCACCCGCTGACCGCCATCGACGTCTCCGGCCACGAGATGAGCCACGGCGTCACCTCCGCCACCGCCGGCCTGATCTACTCCGGTGAGTCCGGCGGCCTCAACGAGGCCACCTCGGACATCTTCGGCACCATGGTCGAGTGGTCCGCCAACCTCGCGGCCGACCCGGGCGACTACCTGATCGGCGAGAAGCTCAACATCAACGGCAACGGCACCCCGCTGCGCTACATGGACAAGCCGTCCAAGGACGGCGCCTCGGCCGACTACTGGTCCTCCACCGTCGGCAACAAGGACGTCCACTACTCCTCGGGCGTCGCCAACCACTTCTTCTACCTGCTCTCCGAGGGCAGCGGGGCGAAGGTGATCAACGGGGTCAGCTACAACAGCCCGACCTCCAACGGCTCGACGGTGACCGGCATCGGCCGGGACAAGGCGGCGGCCATCTGGTACCGCGCGCTGACCGTCTACATGACCTCCACCACCAACTACAAGGCCGCCCGCACCGCGACCCTGAAGGCCGCCACCGACCTCTACGGCGCGAGCAGCACCCAGTACGCCGCGGTCGCGGCGGCGTGGAGCGGGGTGAACGTCAACTAGCCGCCCACCGCACAGCCGGTAGCACCGGCCCGAGCCACCCCCGGTAAGAAACGGCGACAGGCTGCCGCGGCCCTTTGGGAGAGGAGGCCGTGGCAGCCTGTCGACCGTCCACGAGGAGCCGGGGGCTCAGGCGGTGGCGGTCTTCAGCTCGCCCCGCTCCTCCTTGGCGAGCATCCGCTCGGCGAAGAAGCCGCCGGTGGGCACCACCGCGAGCACGAACATCAGGACGCCGCGCTTGGCGTCCCACTTCTGCGCCTGCCAGGCCTGGATCCAGAAGACCACGTACAGGATGAACAGGACGCCGTGCACCATGCCCATCACCGGGACGGCGTCGAACGAGGTGGTGCGCTTCAGCACCGAGCAGATGAGCAGCAGGATGAAGGAGACCCCTTCGGGGCCGGAGACCAGGCGCAGGCGGTGGACGGCGCTGCTGTTCACGATGGGTACCTCGATACGGGGGTCGGCGGCGCGGACACGGGACGCGCTCGTGAGCGGGGCGCACTTGTGAAGCGACTCACAAGCTTCCGGCCCATTATCACCGAGCACATGCCCGGGCCCTGGGCCGGGGGTGGCCACCGTGCCCGATCTCACAACGGCCGCCGGCCCTGTCACAGCTCTGTGCCGGACGCCGCCGAGCGCGGCCGCCCGCCGCCCGCACCCCCTATCCTGCTGCCCGCGCGCCCACCGATCCGGGCGCCGAGGCATCGCACACGGGGGTAGTCACCACATGTTCAAGCTCGACTGGGACCGCAGGACCTGCGCCAAGCGCGGCCACATCACCTACGCGCCGGCGGAGCCCGAGCTGGCCGGCCGGCTGCACGCCTCGACCGCCCTCGGCGACGCCTGGCGCTGCCTGCGCTGCGGCGACTTCGCGCTGGGCGCCCCGCACGGCTCCGGCCCGGCCGAGGACGCGCCGCTGGTGCCCCGCGGCAAGGCGCTGCGGGACCTGTTCATCCTGCGCTTCCTGGCCGTCGAGCGGGTGCTGCGCGGACTGCTGATCCTGGTGGTCGCCTGGGCCGTGTGGAAGTTCTCCAACAGCCAGGACGCGGTGCACCGGATCTTCGACGAGAACCTCTCGGTGTTCAGGCCGGTCACCGACCACTTCCACTGGGACCTCGAACACGCCCCGATCGTCGAGACCATCCGCAAGACCTTCGACTTCCGCAAGAGCACCCTGCTGATCGTGGCCGGCGCGCTGGTCGCCTACGCGGTGGTCGAGATCGTCGAGGCGGTCGGGCTCTGGCTGAACAAGCGCTGGGCCGAGTACCTGACGGTGGTCGCCACCGCGGCCTTCCTGCCGCTGGAGGGCTACGAGCTGAGCCACCACGTCAGCGCGCTGAAGGTCTGCACCCTGGTGCTGAACATCGCGGCGGTGCTCTGGATCATGCTCTCCAAGCGCCTGTTCGGGCTGCGCGGCGGCGCGGCCGCCTTCGAGGCGGAGCGCCACTCGGCCTCGCTGCTGGAGGTCGAGCAGGCGGCCGGCGCCGCCGGGGGCCCCGAGCGGGGGGCGCGCGTCCGGGCCTGACCGGCGCGTTTGTCGCAGCCCGGTACCAGTCCGGCCACGCGCTCTCCCCGTGCCCCGGCCGGAGCGGCTAGATTGCGGCCGTGGCACAGTTCAGACTCCAGGGATCGCGCGTGCTCGCCGTCGACTTGGGCGGGGACGCCGTCAAGGCGCGACACGGTTCGATGGTCGCCTACACCGGGCAGATGGCCTTCAAGAAGCTGACCGGCGGCGGGGACGGCCTGCGCGGCATGGTCACCCGCCGGCTGACCGGCGAGAGGATGACGGTCATGGAGGTGAAGGGCCAGGGCACCTGCTACTTCGCCGACAAGGCCACCGAGATCAGCCTGGTCCGGCTGAACGGCGAGACGCTGTACGTCGAGTCGGACAACCTGCTCTGCACCGAGTCGGGCCTGCACACCGGCACCAGCTTCACCGGGCTGAACGGGATGTCCTCCGGCAACGGCCTGTTCACCACCAAGGTGGAGGGCCACGGCTGGGCCGCCGTCACGTCCAACGGCCCGGCCGTCATCCTGCGGGTCGACAAGAGCATGCCGCTGCGGGTGGACCCGGGCGCCTACGTGGCGCACACCGGCACCCTGCAGCGCAGCCTGAAGTCGGGCGCGGGCTGGACCACGGTCATCGGGGAGGGCGGCGGCGAGGCCGTCCAGATCGAGTTCTCCGGCGAGGGCCTGGTGTACGTCCAGCCGTCCGAGAAGATCACCATCGGGGGCGACGTCTGATGGGCTTCACGAAGATCAACGGCAAGATGGTCGAGGCCCTCGTGGTGCCCGGGCAACGGCTGTTCAGCCAGCGCGGCGCGATGCTCGCGTACAGCGGGGACGTCCGCTTCACGCCGAACATCACCGGCGGGCAGGGCGGCGTGATGTCGATGATCGGCCGCCGGGTCGCCAACGAGGACACCCCGCTGATGACCGTCGAGGGCCAGGGCCGGGTGATGTTCGGCCACGGCGGCCACCACGTCCACGTGATCGACCTGTTCGACGACACCCTGTACGTCGAGGCGGACCGGCTGCTGGCCTTCGAGGGCACGCTGCGGCAGTCGACCATGTTCATGGGCTCGCAGGGCGGTGTGATGGGCATGGTCCGCGGGCAGGTCACCGGGCAGGGCCTGTTCACCACCAGGCTGGAGGGCCGGGGCTCGGTCGCGGTGATGGCCCACGGCGGCGTCTTCGAGCTGCCGATCACCGGCGGCCAGCCGGTGCACGTCGACCCGCAGGCGTACGTGGCGCACCGCGGCGACGTACGCAACAAGCTGTCCACCGCGCTGGGTTGGCGCGACATGATCGGCCGCGGCTCGGGCGAGGCGTTCCAGCTGGAACTGTCCGGGCAGGGCGCGGTGTACGTCCAGGCGAGCGAGGAGAAGCTCTGATGTCCTACCCGCCGCAGCCCCCGTACGGCGGCTCGCCGTACGACCAGCCGACCCAGCCCGGCTTCACCGCCCCGCCGCCCCCGCCGGGCTACGGGCCGCAGCAGGGCGGCTACCCGCCGCCCCCGCCCGGCGGCTACCCCCCGCCGCCGCCCGGGCACCAGCCCGCGCACCAGCCCCAGCACCAGCCCGCGCCGCCGCCCCAGCAGCCCTACGGGCAGCAACAGCCGTACGCCCAGGAACAGTTCGGCGGCCCGGTGGCCCCGCTGCCGACCGGCCACGGCGGCGGCGGGCCGGTGGTGTGGGACGCCCACAGCCTGCCGGCCGGCGACAACGTCAACCCCTACGCCTTCTCGGTCGACCTCCAGGGCTCCTACTTCCTCCAGAAGGGCAAGATGGTCGCCTACTACGGCGACATCACCTTCAAGGGCGTCGGCGCCGGAGCGCTCGACCGGGTGCTCGGCCAGCACTTCAACTCGCCGATGCACGCGGCGGACTGGGTGGTCGCCGAGGGGCGCGGCAAGCTGCTGCTGGCCGACCGGGCCTTCGACCTCAACTCGTACGACCTGGACGAGGGCAACCTGACCGTCCGCTCCGGCAACCTGCTGGCCTTCGACCCGACGCTGCGGCTCAAGCAGTCGATCATCCCGGGCTTCCTGACCCTGATCGGCACCGGCCGCTTCGTCGCCGCCTCCAACGGCCCGGTGCACTTCGTCGAACCGCCGATCCGGGTGGACCCGCAGGCACTGGTCGGCTGGGCGGACTGCCCGGCGCCGTGCCACCACTACGACCACGACTACATGCACGGGCTGATCGGCGGCATCCGCCGGCTGACCGGCCTCGGCGGGGCCTCCGGCGAGGAGCACCAGTTCGAGTTCATCGGCGCCGGCCAGGTGCTGCTGCAGTCGAGTGAGAAGCTGATGGCGGAGCGCTCGGTCGGACAGGTCGGAGCCGAGGCGGGAGTGCCGGTCGGCGGGGTGCCGACCCAGCCGGCCTCGCACGGCGGGAACCCGAACGTGCCGGGCCTCGGTAACCTGGGCGACCTCGGCCGACGTTTCGGCCTGTAAACTTGTACAAGATTGAACTAAATCGGCTATGCTAGAGGGCATGGATACGCACACGATCGACACTGCGGACACCCCTCCGTCGCAGCCCGAGGAGGAGACTCCCTGGCTGACCGCCAGGGAGCAGCGGATGTGGCGCGCCCATCTGGAGGTCGCCAAGCTGCTGGACTACCAGCTCAGCCGCGAACTCCAGCCGCACAACCTGGCGATCAACGACTACGAGATCCTGGTCGTGCTCTCCGAGGCCCCGGACCGCCGGATGCGGATGACCGACCTCGCGACGGCCACCCTCCAGTCGAAGAGCCGCCTCTCCCACCAGATCACCCGGATGGAGAGCGCCGGCCTCGTCCTGCGCCAGGAGTGCCCCGGCGACCGCCGCGGCCTCTACGCCCACCTCACCGAGCACGGCTGGGAGACCATGCAGCGGGTCGCCCCCGACCACGTGCGCAGCGTCCGGGCCCACTTCATCGACCGCTTCACCCCGGAGCAGCTGGACGCCATGTACGAGGCCCTCGCCCCCGTCGCCGACCACCTCCGCGGCCTGCGCGGCAAGCCGTAGCCACCCGGCAGCAGTGGAAGGGCCGGCCCTCCGGGGCCGGCCCTTCCCGGCGTCCGGCCCCTGGCCGGCCGGGCGTCAGGCGCGGGTGAGGCCGGCGACGAGTTCGTCGGCGGCGCCGTACGGGTCGAGGGTGCCGCCGGCCACGCGTTCGGCCAGGACGGCCAGGCGCCGGTCCCCGCGCAGGTCGCCGATCCGGGCGCGCAGTTCGGCCAGTGCGATCGCCTCGATCTCCTGGGCGGCCCGGCGGCGGCGGCGCGCGGCCAGCTCGCCGTGCTCCTCCAGCCAGGCCCGGTGCTTCTCCAGCGCCTCGACCACCTCGTCCACGCCCTCGCCGCGGGCCGCGACGGTCTTGACGATCGGCGGGCGCCAGTCCCCCGCCTCCCGGGCCTCGCCGAGGCCCAGCATGTGGTTGAGCTCCCGCGCGGTGGCGTCGGCGCCGTCCCGGTCGGCCTTGTTGACCACGAAGACGTCGCCGATCTCCAGGATCCCGGCCTTGGCGGCCTGGATGCCGTCGCCCATCCCGGGGGCCAGCAGCACCACGGTGGTGTCGGCCTGGGCCGCGACCTCGACCTCGGACTGGCCCACGCCGACGGTCTCGACCAGGATCACCTCGCAGCCGGCCGCGTCCAGCACCCGCAGGGCCTGCGGCGCCGCCCAGGACAGCCCGCCCAGGTGGCCGCGGGTGGCCATCGAGCGGATGAACACCTCCGGGTCGGTGGCGTGGTCCTGCATCCGGACCCGGTCGCCCAGCAGCGCGCCGCCGGAGAACGGCGAGGACGGGTCGACGGCCAGCACCCCGACCCTCTTGCCGAGCCGCCGGTAGGCGGAGACCAGCGCCGAGGTGGAGGTGGACTTGCCGACCCCGGGCGAGCCGGTCAGGCCCACCGTGTACGCCCGCCCGGTGTGCGGCGCGAGCGCGGCCATCGCCTCCCGCAGCTGCGGCGCGGCGTTCTCGACCAGCGTGATCAGCCGGGCGACCGCCCGCGGCCGGCCCTCCCGGGCCTGCTCGACCAGCGTGGCGACATCGATCATCAGGAGCTCCTTGCGCAGCGGATGCCGAAAGGGGCTGCGGACCGCCGTCCGCGGTCCGCAGCCCTGGGAGTCCGACCGTCCGGTCAGGCCTTGGGGACGCGCACGATCAGCGCGTCGCCCTGGCCGCCGCCGCCGCACAGCGCGGCCGCGCCGATCCCGCCGCCGCGGCGCTGGAGCTCCAGCGCCAGGGTCAGCACCACGCGGGCGCCGGACATGCCGATCGGGTGGCCGAGCGCGATGGCGCCGCCGTTGACGTTGACGATGTCCGAGGAGACGCCGAGGTCCTTCATGGACTGGTGGGCGACGGCCGCGAAGGCCTCGTTGATCTCGATCAGGTCGAGGTCGGCGACCTCCAGGCCCTCCTTGGCCAGCGCGTGCTTGATCGCGTTGGACGGCTGCGACTGGAGCGAGTTGTCCGGGCCGGCCACGTTGCCGTGGGCGCCGATCTCGGCGATCCAGCTCAGGCCCAGCTCCTCGGCCTTGGCCCTGCTCATCACGACCACGGCGGCGGCGCCGTCGGAGATCTGCGAGGAGCTCCCGGCGGTGATCGTGCCGTCCTTGGTGAAGGCCGGGCGCAGCTTGGCCAGGCCCTCGACGGTGGTGTCCGCGCGGATGCCCTCGTCCTGGCTGAACAGCACCGGCTCGCCCTTGCGCTGCGGGATGGCGACCGGGACGATCTCGGCGTCGAAGACCCCGTCGGCCTGCGCCTTGGCGGCCCGCTGGTGGGAGGCGGCGGCGATCTCGTCCTGCACCTCGCGCGGGATGCCCAGGCGGGTGTTGTGCTTCTCGGTGGACTCGCCCATCGGGATGTTCTCGAAGGCGTCGGTGAGGCCGTCGTGGGCCATCGCGTCGAGCATCCCGATCGCGCCGTACTTGAAGCCCTCGCGGGACTTCGGCAGCAGGTGCGGGGCGTTGGTCATCGACTCCTGGCCGCCGGCCACCACGATGTCGAACTCGCCGGCCCGGATCAGCTGGTCGGCCAGCGCGATGGCGTCGAGGCCGGAGAGGCAGACCTTGTTGACGGTCAGCGCCGGGACGTTCATCGGGATGCCGGCCTTGACGGCCGCCTGGCGGGCCGGGATCTGGCCGGCGCCGGCCTGGAGCACCTGGCCCATGATCACGTACTGGACCTGCTCGCCGGTGATCCCGGCACGCTCCAGGGCCGCCTTGATCGCCACGGCGCCGAGGTCCGCGCCGGAGAAGCCCTTGAGGGAGCCCAGCAGGCGGCCCATCGGGGTCCGCGCACCGGCAACGATCACAGAGGTGGTGTTGGTCATGGGACGGGCCCCTTCGCACGTCGTGGCCAGGTGAGGATGCGCTCAATGTACTGACCTGTTACCCGCCCGTCACCGGAGCGACGGTGTGATCGAGCGCACTGGCACCCTCCAGTCAACACCGTGTCGACCCGCTCCGGGTGAACCGCCCGCGGTGTGAGCAGGCTCGCACGCGCGGCACTGGCGCCCGTCGTCGGCCATGCGCTGCACTGGGTGCACCTGTCCGCCCACCACCTTCCCCCTCACCGGAGGCCGCCGTGCTGACCCGCATCGACCACATCGGCATCGCCTGCCGAGACCTCGACAAGACGGTCGAGTTCTACCGCGCCACCTACGGCTTCGAGGTCTTCCACTCCGAGGTCAACGAGGAGCAGGGCGTCCGCGAGGCCATGCTCCGGATCAACGGCACCGACGACGGCGGCGCCTCCTACCTCCAGCTGCTGGAGCCCACCCGCCCCGACTCCACCGTGGCCAAGTGGCTGGAGAAGAACGGCGAGGGCGTCCACCACATCGCCTTCGGCACCGCCGACGTGGACGGCGACTCCGAGGCCATCCGCGACAAGGGCGTCCGGGTCCTCTACGACCAGCCCCGGACCGGCTCGATGGGGTCGCGGATCACCTTCCTGCACCCCAAGGACTGCGGCGGCGTCCTGACCGAACTGGTCACCTCCGCGCCGCAGGGCCACGACGGGCACTGACCCCCTCCCGGCACGCCCCGGGGCACGCCCCGCCCCGGGCGCAGCCGACGGCCCGTCGGTCATGACCCGTCAGTAACCTGGCCGGAAGAGCCGGAAAACACCCCTGCGGCCATTCCCCCGCAGTGCGCTCCCACTACAATGCCCAGGTGCGCGAAGGCTCCGGGGGACGGAGGCGACGGGCACGGCCGAAGACTGGCCCGTCCGCCCTGCGGTGGTCGGCCCGTCGCAAGGGGAGTCCATTACGCGGGCACGGCTGAACAGTCGCAAGACGGATCTGTCACCATTCTCCACAAGGCAAGAGTTCGCCCAGGAGTCCACTCGGACGGGGGAACGCGGGACTTCCGCGATCCCGCGCCCCGGATTCCGACGACCGCGGCGGGCGGCCCCGGCATGACAGGGGTCCGGCCACAGGCGCGGATGCAAGGACCAGTCGGACCGGCGCCCGGGATACCGGAGCCCGGAACCGGCCGGGTCGAGGACGCGACCAGGAGATGGATGGGACCGCGGAGTGCGGGGCAACGACCGCTACGAGGTTGACGATCACCTCTCCCAGTTCGAGGCCGAGATGGGTCGGACTCGGAAGGAGCGGGACAAGGCAGTCGAGCATGCCGAGGACCTCGCCTACCAGGTGGAGGTGCTGCGGGCCAAGCTGCACGAGTCCCGCCGCATGCTCGCCCAGCCGCGCGCCTTCGACGCCGTCTCCGGCCAGGCCGAGCAGATGCTCCGCACCGCCGAGATGCAGGCCCAGCAGCTGCGCGCCGACGCCGAGCGCCAGCTGCGCGACTCCCAGGCCGCCACCCAGCGGATCATGGCCGAGGCCGCCGAGCGCACCGCCCGGCTGGAGGCCGAACTCGCCGCACGCCGCCGCCAGCTGGAGGACGAGCTCGCCGAGCTGCGCCGCGCCGCCGAGCAGCACGTCAACGGCTGGGCCGAGCAGACCAGGGCCGGCTCCGAGCAGGAGGCCCAGCGGCTGCTCCAGGAGGCCCGCGCCGAGGCCGAGCGGATGGTCGCCGCCGCCCGCGCCGAGGCCGTCGCGCTGTCCGACCAGGCCCGCGCCCAGACCGCCGCCGACGTGGACGCCGCCCGCGGCGAGGCCCAGGCCGCCGCCGAGGCCGCCCTCCAGCGGGCCCAGAACGACGCCGAGCGCCTGCTGCGCGCCGCCTCCGAGCAGGCCCAGCAGGCCGGCGCCCAGGCCGCCGCCGACGTGGACGCCGCCCGCGGCGAGGCCCAGCAGCAGCTGGCCGCCGCGCACGCCGCCGCGGAGAGCCGGCTGGCCGCCGCCCAGGCCGAGATCGGCCGCCTCAAGGCCCAGGCCGCCGACGAGCAGTCCCGCGCCGAGCAGCAGCTCGCCGCCGCCAAGGCCGAGATAGAGCGGCTGCGCGCCGAGGCGATCGCCGAGGCGGAGCGCACCCGCCGCGAGGCCGACGAACTGCGCTCCCGGGCCGAGCAGGCCGCCGAGCAGCTCCAGGCCGACGCCGAGGCCGCCGCCGAGCGCCGGGTCGCCGACGGCGAGGCCGCCAACGAACAGCGCTCGCAGACCGCCCGGGCCGAGGTGGCCCGGATGGTCGCCCAGGCCACCAAGGAGGCCGCGGCGATCCGCGCCGAGGCCGAGGCCGTCCGCGCCGAGGCCGCCACCAGGCAGGCCGAGGCCGACGCCGCCAGGGCCGCCGCCGCCGAGGAGGGCGAGCGGCTGCGGGCCACCGCCGAGTCGGTGGCCGCCGAGCTGAAGGCCGAGGCCGAGGCGGCCATCGCCGAGCTGCGCGCCCTGGCCGAACGCGAGGTCGCCGAGCTGCGCGCGCAGGCCGAGGCCGATGCCCAGCGGCTGCGCGGCGAGGCCGAGGAAGCGGGCCGGGCGGCCGGCGCCAAGGACGCCACCGTCCATCTCGCCAAGGCCGCCAAGACCGCCGAGGAGGTGCTCGGCCGGGCCAACCGGGACGCCGAGACCGCCCGCGGCGAGGCCGCCGCCGAGGCCGAGCGCATCCGCGCCGAGGCCGCCGCCGAGGCGCAGCGCCTGCGCGAGCAGGCCCAGGCCGCCGTCGAGCAGGCCCAGAACGCCGCCCTGGACGACGCCGCCGCGATCCGCGAGCGGATCGAGCAGATGCAGGACGAGGCGGCCCGGCTGCGGGCCGAGGCCGAGGAGCTGCGCGCCCAGGCCGCCGCCGAGGCCGAACGGGTGCGCGGCGAGGCCCGCCGGCAGGCCGTCGTCCAGATCGAGGAGTCGGCGAAGAACGCCGAGGAGCTGCTCACCAAGGCCAAGGCCGACGCGGACGAGCTGCGCGCCGGCGCCGCCGGGGAGATCGAGCGGCTGCGGGAGCAGGCCCAGGAGCAGGCCGCCGAGACCCAGGGCCGGGCCGAGCAGACCCTCGCCCGGGCCCGCGCCGAGGCCGGGAAGATCACCGAGGCCGCCGAGCAGCAGGGCCAGGACGCGCTCGCCGCCGCCAGGGCCGCGGCCGCCGAGAACCGCGCCGCCGCCGAGCGCGAGACCGCCGAACTCCGGCGCGAGGCAACCGAGTTCGACCAGCGGGTACGCGCCGAGGCGACCGCCGCGGCGGAGGCCCTGGCCACCGAGGCGCAGGCCGAGGCCAACGCCGTCCGGGACGCCGCGGTGGCCGACGCCGAGCGGGTGCGCACCGAGGCCGACACCGAGGCCGCCCGCACCCGGGCCGAGGCCGAGGCGGCCGCGAACGCGCTGCGCGAGGAGAGCCGGCGCGAACGCGAGGAGGCCGCGGAAGGCCTGCGGCGCGAGCGCGAGGAGACCTCCGAGCACCTGGACGCCGCCGAGGCCGCCCGCGAGGAGGCCGAGCAGGCCGCCGCGGAGCTGCGGGCGCTCGCCCAGCGCGAGACCACCCAGCAGCGCGAGGCCGCGGAGGCCTACGCCGACCGCGTCCGCGCCGAGGCCGAACAGCACGCCACCGAACTCACCCGGCGCACCGCGGCGGAGACCGCCGAGGTCCGCGAGGCGGCCGACAAGCACAGCGCCGAGGTCCGCGAGGCGGCCGACACCTACGCCACCGAGACCCGCGCGCAGGCCGACGCCTACGCCACCGACCAGCACACCAGCGCGGACGCCTACGCCGCCGAGACCCGGGCCGAGGCCGAGCAGGCCGCCGCGGAGCTGCGGGCGCTCGCCCAGCGCGAGACCACCCAGCAGCGCGAGGCCGCGGAGGCCCACGCCGAGCGCGTCCGCGCCGAGGCCGAACAGCACGCCACCGAACTCACCCGGCGCACCGCGGCGGAGACCGCCGAGGTCCGCGAGGCGGCCGACCAGTACAGCGCCGAGGTCCGCGAGGCGGCCGAAAAGCACAGCGCCGAGGTCCGCGAGGCGGCCGACACCTACGCCACCGAGACCCGCGCGCAGGCCGACGCCTACGCCACCGACCAGCACACCGCCGCCGACGCCGTCCTGGCCCGCGCCGAGGCCACCGCCGGGCAGCGCCGGGACGAGGCCGCCAAGGACGCCAAGGCCACCCGCGAGAAGGCCGCCGCCGAGCTGGCGCTGGCCAACGAGCAGGCCTCCACGGTCCGCGCCGAGGCCGGCCGCGAGCTGTCCGAGGCCCGCGCCACCGCCGACGGCATCCGCGCCGAGGCCGCCGCCGAGCTGGAGCAGGCCAAGGCCGACCGCGCCGAGCTGATCGCCGCCGCGAAGGCCGAGGGCGCCGAGCTGGTCGCCGCCGCCGAGGAGGAGGCCGCCGAGGTCCGCCAGTCGGTGGCCGGCATGCACGAGGCCGCCGCCGAGCAGATCGCCGCGCTGCGGGCCGCCGCCGAGCAGGAGGCCGCCGAGCTGCGCGAGGCCGCCGAACAGGACGCCACCGAGCTGCGCGCCCTGGCCGAGCGGGAGACCACCGAGCAGCGCGAGGCCGCCGACGCGTACGCCGCCGAGCTGCGCGCCCTGGCCGAGCGGGAGGCCGCCGAGCTGCGCGAACTCGTCGACCGCGAGACGTCCGACCTGCGCGCCCGCACCGAGGCCGAGACCACCGCCCTGCGCGAGCAGACCGAGCTGGAGCTGGCCGCCGAGCAGGAGGCCGTCGAGAACGAGCTCGACCGTCTGCGCGCCGAGGCCCGGGCCTACGACGAGCAGCTGCGCTCGGACGCCGAGGCCGAGCTGCGCGCCGCCCAGGAGGCCGCCGACCAGCTGCGCGCCGACGCCGAGGCGCAGGCCGCCCGTACGGTGGCCGAGGCCGAGGCCCGGGGCGCCCGCGGCATCGCCGAGGCCGAGGAGCTGGCCGCCGCCCTGCGCGCCGAGGCCGACGAGTACGCCGTCGCCACCCGCACCCTGGCCGACGAGTACGACTCCGCCACCCACGCGCGTGCCGACGCCTACGACGCGCAGACCCGCGAGGCCGCCGAGCAGTTCGACAAGGCCACCCGCGAGCGGGCCAAGGCCGTCCTGGAGAAGGCCTTCGCGGACGCCGAGGCGCTCGGCGAGGACGCCCAGACCACCGCTCTGGCGACCACCGCCGCCGCCGAGGAGCAGGCGGACGCGATGGTCGCCGCCGCCCGCAAGGAGGCCGACCGGCTGGTCGCCGCCGGCGAGGCGGCCGGTCAGGCCGAGGTCGAGAAGGGCCGCTCCGACGCGGACGCGCTGCTCGCCGAGGCCCGCCGGGACGCGACCGCGATCCGCGAGCGCGCCGAGGAGCTGCGCGAGCGCACCGACGCCGAGGTCGAGGCCCTGCACGAGCGCGCCCGCAAGGAGAACGCGGCGGCCATGAAGTCGGCCGGCGAGCGGGTGGACGCGCTGGTGACGGCCGCCCAGGAGCAGCTGACCGAGGCCGAGGAGCAGGCGGTGTCCACCGTCGCCGAGGCCGAGGACCGCGCGGCGGCCCTGGTCGCCGCCGCCGAGGACCGCGCGGCCGAGCTGACCTCGGAGGCCTCCGCGGAGGCCAGCAAGGTCCGGCTGTCCGCCGTCCGCAAGGCCGAGGGCCTGCTGAAGGAGGCGGAGACCAAGCTCGCCAACTCCACCGAGCGGGCCGAGGCGCTGATCGAGAAGGCCGAGGCCAAGCTGCGGTCCTCCGAGGCCGAGGCCGAGGAGCGGCTGGAGCGGGCCGCCGCCGAGGCGGAGAAGCGGCTGCGGGACGCCGACGAGACCGCCGACGAGCAGATCGAGCTGGCGAAGGCGGAGGCCGAGCGGCTGCTCGCCGAGGCGAAGGCCGAGGCCAAGCGGGTGACCGACGAGGGCCGGCGCGAGCTGGACGAACTGGTGCGCCGCCGCAAGGACATCAACACCGAGATCTCCAGGGTCCAGGACGTGCTGTCCGCCCTGGAGGCATTCGAGGCACCGTCACCGGTCGCCCAGGCCAACGGGGGAAGCAACAAGAAGGACGGGGGTGCCAAGGCCGGTGCCGGAGTTGGCACTCCCCGGTCGGGTGGCAATCGCTCCAAGAGCGCACCACCCGATTGAGCGGACATTGGCGGTCATTGTCCGTGAGAGAACGGCATATCGCCGTCGACACTCCGGTACCGTGTCAGGATTCCCTCAACCACCTCAGCGGTTTGACGACAGGAAGCCCAGAACCCCATGAGCGACAGTCACTCCCCTCACGGCTTCGACCTGGTGCGCCGTGGGTACGAGCGCGCCCAGGTCGACGAGCGGATCACCAAGCTGGTGGCCGACCGTGACAGTGCCCTGACCCGGATCAGCGCGCTGGAGAAGCGCATCGAGGAACTCCACCTCGAAACCCAGTCCGCCCAGGCGGCCGTCGTCGAGCAGGAGCCCTCCTACGCCGGTCTCGGCGCCCGGGTCGAGAAGATCCTGCGGCTCGCCGAGGAGGAGGCCAAGGACCTGCGCGACGAGGCGCACCGCGCCGCCGAGCAGCACCGCGAGCTCGCCGAGGCCGCTGCCCAGCAGGTCCGCACCGAGGCCGAGAACTACGCCAAGGACCGCAAGGCCAAGGCGGAGGACGAGGGTCTGCGGATCGTCGACAAGGCCAAGAGCGACGCCGCCCAGCTGCGCGCCGAGGCCAACAAGGACGCCCAGAACAAGCGCGAGGAGGCGGACGCCCTCTTCGAGGACACCCGCACCAAGGCCGCCCAGGCCGCGCTGGAGTTCGAGACCAACCTGGCCAAGCGCCGCGAGCAGTCCGAGCGCGACCTGGCCGCCCGTCAGGCCAAGGCCGAGAAGCGCTTGGCCGAGATCGAGCACCGGGCCGAGCAGCTGCGCCTGGAGGCCGAGAAGCTGCGCACCGACGCCGAGCGCCGCGCCCGCCAGACCGTCGAGACGGCCCAGCGCCAGTCCGAGGACATCGTGGCCGACGCCAACGCCAAGGCGGACCGCATCCGCAGCGAGTCCGAGCGCGAGCTGGCGGCGCTCACCAACCGCCGCGACAGCATCAACGCCCAGCTGACCAACGTCCGCGAGATGCTGGCGACGCTGACCGGCGCGGCCGTGGCCGCCGCCTCGCTGCCGACCGACGACACCATGGGCGTGCCCGCCCAGCAGTCGCGCTGACGCACGCCGCCCCGGGCGGCGCCGCAGGCCCTCACCCGTCGGGGTGGGGGCCTGCGGGCTCTTCGGCGCCGTCGCCGGACGTCCTGGCGGGTACCGGTCGTACTAGCGCGGGTAGGCGCCGTCCGGCCGCTGGTGCCCGCTGCTGAGCTGGTTGCCCTCGTCGTCCGAGACGGTGCCGAACCAGGAGGTGCACCAGACGGACACCGAGTCCGGCCAGTACTGCACCTCGAAGGGGTGCCCGGACCCGTAGTCGCCGTACGAGGTGACGATGAAGGTCTCCCCCGGGCGCATCCAGTAGTCCTCGCCGAGCGGCTCCAGGGTCAGCTCGACCAGCCCCTCGCCCCGGTTGGTCACCGGCATCCGGCCGGTCACCTCCAGCGCCGAGAAGTCCCAGGCCGCCGCGTCCTGGCTCTCCTGGCTCATCCGGCGGCCACCCGGGCGAGCAGGGCGCGCACCACGGCGTCGAAGGCCTCGGGCGCCTCCAGGGCGCTCAGGTGGCCCACCCCGGGCAGGACGGTCAGCTCGGCGTCCGGCCGGGCCCGCAGCATCAGCTCGGCCTCCTCCGGCGCCACCAGGGCATCCTGGGCGCCCGCCACGACCGCGACCGGCACCCGCAGGCCGGCCAGCACGTCCAGGGCGTCCGGGCGGGCCGCCATGGCCCGCTGGGCCCAGGCGACGGCGGCCGGCGGCGCGGCGGCGACCATCGCCCGCACCCGCTCCGCCAGGTGCTGCGAGTGGGGCCCGAGCTGCCCCTCCGCGACGTTCTCGTCCAGCAGCAGCCGGACGCTGTCCCGCGCGGTGACGGCGGCGGCGATCCGCTCGCGGTCGGCCCGCACCGCGTCGGTGTCGGCGGTGGCGCGGGTGTTGGCCAGCAGCAGGCCGCGGACGCGGTCGGGGTGGCGGCGGGCCAGCGCCAGCGCCACGTAGCCGCCCATGGAGAGGCCGCCGACCACCGCGCGGTCGATCCCGGCGGCGTCCAGCAGCAGCGCGAGGTCGTCCGCGACCAGGTCCAGCGAGGGCTCGTCGGCGCCCAGCCCGGTGCCGCCGAAACCCCGCTGGTCGGGGGCGAGCACGCGCGCGTCGCCCCCGGTCGGGCCGGGCAGCGCGTCCAGTTGGGACGACCACATCGAGGCGTTCAACGGAAAGGCGTGCAGCAGCACGAGTGGTGTTCCGGTACCGCTCTCGCGGACGGACACTGCGGAGGGGAGCTGGGTCATGCCCACAACCTATTCCGGCACGCCCGGCGGGCCCACTCAGCGGGCCGCGATACCCCCTTTGTCCTAGCCTGGCAAGGAACTGAGGGAGCGCGAATGATCGAGCTGCACGACCTGACAAAACGTTACGGCAAGACCCTTGCGGTGGACCGCCTCAGCTTCCAGGTCCCCCAGGGCGTGGTGACCGGCTTCCTCGGCCCCAACGGCGCCGGCAAGTCCACCACCATGCGCATGATCCTCGACCTCGACCGCCCCACCGCCGGCCGGGTCACCATCGACGGCAAGCACTACGGCCAGCTCAGCGAGCCGCTCAAGTACATCGGCGCCCTGCTGGAGGCCAAGGCCGTCCACCCCGGCCGCACCGCCCGCGACCACCTGCTCTGGCTCGCCCAGAGCAACCGCATCCCCGAGCGCCGGGTGGACGAGGTGCTCGCCCTGGTCGGCCTCACCCCGGTGGCCCGCAAGCGGGCCCGCGGCTTCTCGCTCGGCATGGGCCAGCGCCTGGGCATCGCCTCCGCACTGCTCGGCGACCCGGAGATCGTCATGTTCGACGAGCCGGTCAACGGCCTGGACCCGGAGGGCATCCTCTGGGTCCGCAACCTGATGAAGGGCCTCGCCCGCGAGGGCCGGACGGTCTTCGTCTCCTCCCACCTGATGAACGAGATGGCCGTCACCGCCGACCACCTGGTGGTCATCGGCCGCGGCCGGCTGCTCGCCGACCTGCCGATGCCGGAGTTCATCCGGCGCAACTCCCGCTCCGCCGTCCGGCTGCGCGGCCCGGAGCCCGAGCGGCTGCTCGACGTGCTGACCGGGGCCGGCCTGCGGTACGAACCGGGCCCCGACGGCTCCTACGAGGTGGTCGACGGGGACATCGCCCGGCTCGGCGAGCTGCTCGCCGCGCACGGCGTGGTGCTGCACGAGCTCAGCCCCCAGCAGGCCTCGCTGGAGGAGGCCTTCATGCAGATGACCGCCGACTCGGTGGAGTACCACGCGGGCGAGGGCCCGGGCCGCGACGCGGCCGGAGCGCCCGCCGCGTGGGGCGCCGACTGGAAGGCGGACGGCACCCGGCCGACCACCACCGCACGGCAGGAGGAGAACTGAGATGGCGTCCTTCCCCGCGGTCCTGCGCTCCGAGTGGACGAAGATCCGCACCGTCCGCTCCACGCTCTGGACGCTCGCGCTGACCTTCGTCGTCACCGTCGGCATCGGCGCCCTGCTGTCCCTGCTCACCAACAACAACTTCACCGAGTTCCGGCAGCACGACTCGAACCCGTTCGACGCCACCAGCACCGCCTTCTCCGGCATCGTGCTCGGCGAGCTGGCGATCATCGTCTTCGGCGTGCTGGCGATCGGCAACGAGTACAGCAGCGGCATGATCCGGCTCACCCTGGCCGCCGTCCCGCAGCGCGCCACCCTGCTGGCCGGCAAGCTGGCGGTGCTCGGCGCGCTCGCCCTCGCCGTCTCGGTGGTGACGGCCTTCGTCACCTTCTTCACCGGGCAGGCACTGCTCGGCTCGCACTCCACCACGATCGGCGAGCCGAACGTGCTGCGAGCGGTGTTCGGGGCCGCGCTGTACCTGACGCTGCTCTGCCTGTTCTCGGCGGGCGTCACCACGATGCTGCACAACCAGACCCTCGCGCTCGGCGTGCTGGTGCCGTTCTTCTTCCTGCTCTCGCCGATCCTCTCGGCGGTGCCGAAGGTCAAGACCCTGGCCCGCTACTTCCCCGACTACGCGGGCTCCCGGATGACGCTGGTGTACGAGCAGCACGGCCAGCCGTACGGCCCGTGGGCCGGCTTCCTGATCTGCCTGGCCTGGACGGCGGCGGCGCTGGTCGGCGGCGTGCTGGTGCTCAAGCGGCGCGACGCCTAGCCAGGGCGTGTCTGACAATTCGCCCGCGCACCCGGCGAGAATTGTCAGACACGCCCCAGGGCCGTCAGTACCGCGGAGCGCCGCGCCCCCGCAGCAGGTTGGAGGCCCGGCGCTCCCGCGCGCCCCAGCAGGCGCGGTGCCAGTGCCTCCGGTCGTCCACCCCGGCGCCGTGCAGCGGCCAGGCCACCACGTGGCCCGTCCCCGGCGGGATCTCCTGGTCGCAGCCCGGGCAGCGGTAGAACCGCCCCGCCGTCCCGGCGACCGTCTGGACCACCCAGTCGTCGCCCCGGTAGCTCTCGGTGCGGCGCAGCGAACCGCCGAGCGGGGCGCCCGGCTCCGTGCTCTCGCGGGGGGCGGCGCTCTTGATCCGGTTGCGGCGCGGGGACACGGCGGACTCCCTCTCCTCCTGGGCTCTGGGTCGTTCCAGCCTACGGCCGGCCGGGCCGCCGCACGGCCACTACCACGGCTCCGTCCGGCACTTCGGCGTTTTTGCCGAGATCCACCCGATCATCGGGGAAATTCGGGCTTCGACGTGCCATTGGCACATGACATCGGATACCCACAGGGGAGAAGGCGGGGCCCGCAGACCCTGCGCGCACCCGAGGAGGCCCAACGATGAGCAAGACCAGCGCCCGAGCCGAGAGCGGCCGGCCCGTCGGGGTGCGGTCGCCCGCCGCCGCTGCGACGCTGACCGCCGTCCCGCCGGTGACGGCCGTCGCGGGCGAGCCGCTGCCGGCGCCCCGGCGGGCGGGCGCGCTGCCGCCGTCCACCGGTCCGCTGCGGGTCGGGCTGTTCCTGCTGTCCGCCCAGTTCCCCGGGCAGAGCCACGGCGAGGCGCTGGAGCGCACCGTCCACTCCGCCCTGGAGGCCGAGCGCGCCGGGCTGGACAGCGTCTGGCTGGCCGAGCACCACTTCGTGCCGTACGGGGTGTGCCCGGACGCCGCCACGCTGGCCGGGCTGCTGCTCGGCCGCACCCGCCGGATCGGCGTCGGCACGGCGGTCAGCGTGCTCTCCACCCGCCACCCGGTGGGGCTCGGCGAGCAGGCCGCGCTGCTGCACCTGACCTCGGGCGGACGCTTCACGCTCGGGGTGGGCCGCGGCGGGCCGTGGATCGACCTGGACGTGTTCGGCGGCGGGGTGGACGCCTTCGAGAAGGGCTTCCCGGAGCGGCTGGACCTGCTGCTGCGCTGGCTGCGCGGCTCCCGGGTGGGCGCGCAGGGCCCGCAGTTCGCCTTCCCCGAGGTCGCCGTGGTGCCGCGGGCCACCGAGCCGGTGCGGCGGCCGGGCCTGAGCAGCTGGCTGGGCCTGGGCGGGCGCTCCGGCCCGGTGGTCTTCCCGCGCCAGCGCCGGGACGACGCGGGCCTCGGCGAGGAGCTCACCGCCGCCGGCCGGCCGGTCGCCGGCCCGCCCGTGGTGGTCGCCTGCACCTCGCCGGGCGGGGTGCGGATGGCCGCCGAGCGCGGCCTGCCGATGCTGCTCGGCATGCACTCCGGGGACGACGACAAGCTGCGGATGCTGGAGCTGTACCGGTCCGCCTGGCTGGCCGCCGGGCGCGGTGAGGAGCAGCTGCGCCGGATCGGCCGTCAGCACGTCGCGGCCGGGGTGGCCCAGGTCGACGACCGCGCCGCGGCGGCCCGGTCCACGCTGCTGGACGCGATGCCGGGCTGGTTCGAGTACGGGCTCGGCGCCCACCGCACCGTGGACGGCCGCGAGCGCAAGATGCGCGACCCGCGCCAGTACACCGAGCTGCTCTGCGACCTGCACGCGGTGGGCACCCCGCGGCAGTGCGCCGACCGGCTGCTGGCCACCGCCGAGCGCACCGGCATCCGGCGCTTCGCCCTGCTCGCCGAGGGCAGCGGCGACCAGGACGCGACCCTGCACAACATCGCCCGGCTCGGCTCCGAGGTGCTGCCGCAGCTGGGCTGACCCCGGCCCGGGCCGCCGCCCCTCCCCCCGCACCGGGGGACGGGGGCGGCCGGCGCCGCGGCGGGGCGGGCCGGGGCCTCAGCAGTCCCGCAGTTCCTCGGACTGGTTGAGCAGCTGCTCCCGGACGGAGGTGAAACGGTCGTACCGCGCGGCGTTGGCCTCCGAGGGCAGGAACACCGCCACCCGGTGACAGTTCTGGAAGGCCAGCCGGACGCCGAAGTGGCGCTGGAGGGCACCCCGGATGGCGTCGCTGGCGAGGGCGCGCAGCAGCTGCCCGCGGGCCTGCTCGCTGGGCGGCGGTACCCGGTTGTCGGCGAAGTCGGTGCCGTCGACCTTCGCCTGGGCCACCAGGGAGCTGATCAGGTCCCAGGCGTACGGCAGCGAGACGCGGACGCAGTCGACGAATTCCCGCTCGTCGACCTCGCCCCGCTCGGCCTTGTCCAGCAGGGCCGGTGAGACGTCGAGCGACATGGATTCTCCTCTCGCGGTCCACCCGCGCGGCGCCCGGGTGGTCGTGCGTAGGTCAAGCTCACAGTGAGGGTGGTGGATTCGCGCGGGGCGTCCGGAACACCGAGGGCAGGGGTTTCCGGCGCCTTCGCGACAGCGGCGGCAGCACGGGACGTGACGTCCTGGACACCGAACGCGCTCAGAACAGCGTGGCAGTCAACGGCGCGGCAGGCCGGTCATTCCTGCGGATTGCTTCGGAAATACGGTGCGGTGCACCGGATTGGCCGGATCCCGTCGGATCGTTCATCTGAAGTCTCCATCCCCGTTGACAGCGATGCCGCGCTCGTGCCGTCACACACCGTAGCGACCTGAGGGGAGGGGCGCCAGACCTCGGCGGGCACCAGCGGGACCGCGGGACCTCCATGTTGGCCGGGTTCGTCCCTTCTTCACCCTGCCCTCGCGGAATCGCATCAACTGGCCCCGGTGGGCTAGCGTGGTCGACCGTGCGTCTCGTAATTGCCCGCTGCTCAGTCGACTATGCCGGTCGGCTCTCCGCCCATCTGCCCTCCGCCACCAGGCTGATCCTGGTCAAGGCCGACGGCAGCGTCAGCATCCACGCCGACGACCGCGCCTACAAGCCGCTCAACTGGATGTCCCCGCCGTGCGCCCTCAAGGAGGCCGACGGGGTCTGGACGGTGGAGAACAAGGCCGGCGAGAAGCTCATCATCACGCTGGAGGAGGTGCTGCACGACTCGTCCCACGAGCTCGGGGTCGACCCGGGCCTGATCAAGGACGGCGTGGAGGCCCACCTCCAGGAGCTGCTCGCGGACCGGATGGAGGTGCTCGGTGCCGGCTGGTCGCTGATCCGCCGTGAGTACCCCACCGCGATCGGCCCCGTCGACATCCTCTGCCGCGACTCCGACGGCGCCACGGTGGCCGTCGAGATCAAGCGCCGCGGTGAGATCGACGGCGTCGAGCAGCTCACCCGCTACCTCGAACTCCTCAACCGGGATCCGCTGCTGGCCCCGGTCAAGGGCGTCTTCGCCGCGCAGGAGATCAAGCCGCAGGCCCGCGTCCTGGCCACCGACCGCGGCATCGGCTGCGTGGTGCTGGACTACGACGAGCTGCGCGGCATCGACGACGACAAGCTCAAGCTGTTCTGACCGTTCAGGGCGACACCGGGGCGGACGGACTGCCCGTGCCGCCCGGGGTCGTCGGCGACCCGGACGGCGTCGTCGGCGCGGTCGAGGTGGGCGGCGGCGAGGACGGCGCGCGGCTGGTCGCGGGCGCCGACGGCTGCCCGGTCTGCTGAGACGGCTGCCCGGAGTTCCCCGGCGGCTGCGGTTGGCCCGGCGCGGGCGGCTGCGGCTGCTGCGGGGCCTGCGACTCGCCCGCGCCCGGCGAGGAGCTCGGCCGGCGCGTCGGCGAGGCGCTCGGCGCGTGCGAGGCGCTGCCGCTCGCGGAGGGCGCCGCGCTGCCCGGCTGCCCGGGCGGGGTGCCCGGCGCCGCTCCCGGCGCCGTCGGCCCGGCGCTGCCGGAGGACTGCGGGAACGGCGGGTCCTGGGTGCCGCCGCCGTCCAGCCGGCCGTTGTGCGGCTCCCGCCCCCTGGCCTCCTCCGGCCCGCTGAAGCTCATCGCCACCGCCGTGCCGAGCACCCCCAGCGTCAGCACCGCCGTGGAGACCACGGCCGCCCGCCGCCGCCTGCTGGACTTCAGCCGGGCCGGTACCCGGGCGGCGATCTTGCGGATCACCGGCGCCCGGCCGGACGCCGCCGCGGCGGGCGCGGCGGCCGGCAGCTGCCGGCCCTCGGCGCGCAGCAGGTCGAGCATCCGACGGGCGGCGGCCACCCCGCGCTGCTCGCCCGCGGTCGCCCGCAGGGTGAGCGCGGTCTCCAGCTCCGCGACGGCCCGGGAGGGCTGCCGGACGCAGATCGCGTGCACGCCCGCCTCGTGGTGGAACCAGGCCTGGTCGACCGCGGAGCCGGTGCGGCGGGCCGCCTCCAGGCCGAGCTGGAGCACCCGCTCCCAGGCGCCCCAGCGCAGCGAGAGCGCCAGCGCCGGCGCGGCCGCGCGGGCCAGCCGCACCACCGCGTCGTGCCGCCCGGCGGCGCGGTCGGCGAGCAGCACCCCGACCATCACCTCGGCCTCGGCCGCGATCTGTTCGAGCGTCACCGAGCCGTGGCCGACCCACCAGGCGAAGTGCTGGGCGGCGCCGTCGACGCAGCCGTCGGCCGGCCAGTGCGGCAGGAGCAGTTCGAGCGCGCCGGCCGTCAGCCGGTGGTGGCCGCCGATGGACACCGCCAGTCCCGCGTCGGCGAGTTCGGCGAGGGCGGCCTCGCCCTGCCCGACGTCGATCAGCGCCGGCAGGTGCGGCGCGGTGGGGCACTCGCCGCCGAGCGCGACGGCCAGTCGCAGCACGGCCTGCGCGGGCTCGCTCAGCCCCTCGGCGAGCCGGACGGCGGGCGAGGCCGTCTCCGCCACCGAGGGCAGCGGGACGGTACGGCGCAGCGCGTCCTCCCGGACCGCCGGGTCCGGGTCGTGGGCGGGCCCGTCGACGGCCCCGAAGACGTCCAGCCGGTCGTCCTCGGCGGCGACCAGCGCGTCCACCGCGACGTCGCGCTGGCGCAGCAGGGCGGCGGCCTGGACGAAGCGCAGCGGCAGGCCCTCGGACTCGAACCAGAGGTCCACCGCCCAGGCCTTCTCGGCGACGTCCAGCGGCCGGCCGGCCAACCGGGCGGTGAGGGCGAGGCAGGCGGAGCGGGAGAGCCCGGCCACCAGGTGGTCCTGGAGCCGGGAGCCGGCGGGCTGCGGCGGGCTGTCCGGGGCCGCGGAGATCAGGAAGGCGCAGCGGGGGGCCGTGGCGAGCAGCTGTTCCAGCTCGGCGCCGGCGGGCTCGGCGGCGTCGATCACCACGATCGCGCTCACCTCGGCGAGGTGGATGGCCAGCTGCCCCGGGTCGGGGCGGAAGCCGGGGGCGTGGTGGGTGGCCGCGAAGAGGTCCTGGAGCAGGTCGGCCACGGTCCGGCGGTGGCCGCACAGCTGCACGACGCCGCCGGGGGCGAGGTCGGCGGCGGCCTCGGCGACGGCCGACAGCAGCGCGCTGCGGCCCGAGCCGGCCTGGCCGACCAGGCGTATCGAGCGGCCCTCCGCGAGCAGGCCGAGGATCTCGGCGATGTCGCTCTCGCGGTCCAGCAGCGGCAGGTCGGCGGGGCCGGCCCCGAGCGCGAGCGGGCCGACCGCGCGGCCGACGCCGCCGACCGGGCCGCGGGCGGGCTCGCTGCGCTCGATCCGGCGCGGCCGCGGCCGCCACTCCTCGGGGCAGGGCCCGGCCTCGGAACCGTCCGGGGCGCCGAAGCCGACCAGCAGGCCGCCGGACACCAGTTCGCCGCCACGGGTGCGGACGGCCTCCTGCCGGAACTCCCCGGATGGCTGTGCCACGTTCTGCTCCGCATCGTGCTCGGCCGTCGGCGCCCCGCGCCGCCCGGCTGACGTCCCGCTCGCGGCCGCGGCCGGGCTGGAGGCAGCCCGGGCGGCCGTCTTCTGACGGGCAGACTCTCGCACATCCGGGCCGGGCCGTGCAGGGCGGTCCGCGGCGCCCGGCAGCCCGGCGGCACTGACCAGCGGCGTTGCGCGGACCGGGCGGGGGTGCGCAGGCGCACGGTGCGGCGCGCGGCGTGCCGGCCCTAGAACGCCACCCCGTGCGCCTCGGTGGCGCCGTCGACGGCCAGGATGCGGTGCAGCCGGGTGGCCACCAGCAGCCGCTGGAGCTGGGCCGGGACGGAGCGCAGCACCAGCCGGCGGCCGATCCGGCCGGCCCGCCGGTGGGTGCCCATGATCACGCCGAGCCCGGTGGCGTCCCAGAACTCCAGCCGGGCGAGGTCGAGCACGAGGTCGCCGAGGCCGCCGTCCACCGCCTGGTGCAGCCGGGCCCGGGCGTCGGCGGCGGTGCGCACGTCGAGGCGGCCTTCGATGGCCAGCGCCGTGTGGTCGCCGGTGATGCGCATGCTCTCCTCCTCGTCGCCTGGACGGCCTGCTGCAGGGCGGGTCCGCCCCGGCCGGGCCGGAAGCGGGAGCGGGGTGCGTCCGGGCGGGCCGACAGCCCCACGCCCGGACCCGGGCGGAATGCCGGGTTTTCCCTCATCTGACGGTGAACCGGCTCCACAGGTTGCTGGTTCCGGCCAGACCTGAAGCAACTTCACCCGTCCGAGGGAATATACGCAGGTCGGCCCCACACCTACGCTCGATTACCGCCCAAATCACCCGTCTGCGGCACCCGGCGTGAGGAAACTCACCCGCCCCGGCGGAGCGGGCCGTACGATGCTCCGCGCGCACGGCCCGCCGGTCCTCCGACCGGTTCGGCTCACTTGCCCTCGTACGGGTAGAAGCCCCGGCCGCTCTTGCGTCCCAGGTCACCGGCGGTGACCATGCGGGCCATGATCTCGGGCGCGGCGAACTTCTCGTCCTGGGTCTCGGTGTAGATGTTGCGGGCCGCGTGCAGCAGGATGTCCACGCCGGTCAGGTCGGCGGTCTGGAGCGGGCCCATCGCGTGGCCGAAACCGAGCCGGCAGGCGGTGTCGATGTCCTCGGCGGTGGCCACGCCCGACTCGTACAGCCGGGCCGCCTCGACCACCAGCGCGGTGATCAGACGGGTGGTCACGAAGCCGGCCACGTCGCGGTTGACCACCACGACCTCCTTGCCGACGCCCTCGGCGTAGGCGCGGACGGTGGCCAGCGTCTCGTCGCTGGTCTTGTAGCCGCGGACGAGCTCGACCAGCTTCATCATCGGGACCGGCGAGAAGAAGTGGACGCCGACGACCGACTCCGGGCGCCCGGTGGCGGCGGCGATCCGGGTGATCGGGATGGCGGAGGTGTTGGAGGCCAGCACGGCGCCGTCCTTGGCGAGCTTGTCGAGCTCCCGGAAGACGCCCTCCTTGACCTCCAGCTTCTCGAACACGGCCTCGACCACGATGTCGGCGTCGGCGACGGCCTCCAGGTCGGTGGTGGTGGTGATCCGGCCCAGCGCGGCCTCGGCGTCCTCGGCGCTCAGCCTGCCCTTGGCGACGAACTTGTCGTACGAGGCGCGGATGCCCGCCAGGCCCCGCTGGAGCGCCTCCTCGGTGACGTCCCGCAGCACCACCGGGTGGCCTGCCTGCGCGGACACCTGGGCGATGCCGGAGCCCATCAGGCCGGCACCGATCACGGCGATCTGCTTGCTGGACGCGTTGCTCATGGCTGTGTCTCCCGATGCCGTCGCCGCCCTGCGGGCGGGCCCCTGAAGGCGGCTCAGGGCAGGGGTCACCGCCGGAGAGCCGCGTCGCTCTGGCCGGACTCTAGTGCCCGAATCCCCCGTGCCATAGCAATCGGGAGTGTGATCTGCAACCGAACCGGTCGGGCGGTCAGACCGTCAGCCCGAGGTCCTGGGCCAGGATCGCCGCCTGCACCCGGCTGCGCAGCCCCAGCTTCGCCAGGATGCGGCTGACGTGCGTCTTGGTGGTCGCCTCCGCCATCACCAGCCGGGCCGCGATCTCGCCGTTGGACATCCCTGCCCCGATGCAGGCCAGCACCTCCCGCTCCCGACCGGTCAGCGCCCCCACCGCCGCCCTGGCCTCGGGGCGCACCGGCCGCTCGGGGCGGGCGAAGGTCCCGATCAGCCGCCTGGTCACCGAGGGCGCCAGCATCCCGTCCCCGCGCGCGACGGTGCGGATGCCCTCGACCAGGGTGTCCGCCTCCAGGTCCTTGAGCAGGAAGCCGGAGGCGCCGGCCCGCAGCGCGCCGTAGACGTACTCGTCCAGGTCGAAGGTGGTCAGCACGAGCACCTGGCCGGCCCCGGCGGAGACCACCTCGCGGGTCGCCGAGACGCCGTCGAGGCGGGGCATCTGGACGTCCATCAGCACCACGTCCGGCCGCAGCTCCAGCGCCAGCCGGACGGCCTCCTCGCCGTCGGCGGCCTGCCCGACCACCTCGAACTCCGGCTCGGCCCGCAGGATCATCACCAGCGCCGCCCGCACCGCCGCCTGGTCCTCCGCCACCAGCACCCGGATCGTCATGACCGCCCCTCGTTCCCCTGGGCGCGCGGCAGCACCGCGCGCACGCTCCAGTACCCGTCCTCGGGCCCGGCCGCGAAGCTGCCGCCGAGCAGCCCGGCCCGCTCCGCCATGCCCACCAGCCCGGCCCGGGCGCCGGGCAGCTCCCGGCCCGGCCCGCCCCGGTACGGGCTGTCGACGGCGATCCGCAGCTCCTGCGGCGCGAACTCCAGCCGCAGGCTGACCAGTCCGGGCCCGGCGTGCTTGAGCGCGTTGGTCAGCGACTCCTGCACGATCCGGTACGCGGCCAGCCCGACCGGCACCGGCAGGTCGCCGCGCTCGCCCCGCTCGGTCAGCTCGAAGTCCAGCCCGACGTCCCGGCCCGCCGCCCGGGCCTTGGCCAGCAGGGCGTCCACCGCGGCCAGGTCGGGCGCCGCGTAGGACTCGTCCACCTCTCCCCCGCCGCTGTCCCGGAGCAGTCCGATCATGCGTCGCATTTCGGCCAATCCCTGGACGCTGTTCTCCCGGATCACCGCCAGCACCTCCACCAGCGGATCGTCCGCGGGCAGGTTCCGGCGCCGGGCCACCGACTGCGCACCGGTGGCGTGGATCGCGATCGCCGACAGGTGGTTGGCCACCACGTCGTGCAACTCCCGTGCCATCCGGGCCCGTTCGGCACCGACCGCCTCGCGCCGGTCCAGCTCGGAGAGCAGCGCGGTCTGCTCCGCCCGCAGCCGTTCGGCCTCCGCCTCCTGCCGGTGCTTGCGCACCACGTCGCCCGTCCACACCGGCGCCAGGAAGACCAGCGAGCTGACCACCACCACCAGCAGCGCGCCGGACGTCCCGCCGTAGACCGCCGTGACGGTGGAGAGCGCCAGCACCGTGGCCCCGCCGGTCAGGTGCAGCACCCGGGACATCCGCGGGCTGCCGTAGAGCACCGCGGCGTACAGCAGGTCGGTGTACATGATCAGGGTCGCGAGCAGGCTGCCGGCGAAGACGCTCCCCGCGAAGGCCAGCCCGCCGAGCGTCACCGCCAGCACCGGCCTGGTCCGCCGCACCAGCTCCAGCCCGGCCATCACCAGGAGCGGCGCCAGCACCGCCCACAGCGGTACCGCGCCGGCCCGGTCGTACACCTCGAAGGCGATCAGCAGCAGGCCGCCGAGCAGCCCGCAGAGGGCGATCAGCTGGTCCTGGCGGCGCGGGGGGAGCGCGGGGAACGGGAGGGGCACGTTCCCCATCTCACCATCCCGGCGGCCCGCCCGGCTCCGGTCCACGGAGGAGCCCGCTACATCGAAAGGTGCAGGGCGGTACGGCACCGGGCGACGACGACAGCGGGGCGCCCGCGCACGAGGCTGGTGGGCACCACCGAACCGTCCGGGAGCAGAACGTGATCGTCACCCTCATCGTCGCGGCCGAGGTCTCCTTCTGGATCCTGCTCGGCCTCGGCCTCGCCGCCCGCTACCTGCTCCGGTGGCGCCGCACCAGCGCCGCGCTGCTGGTCGGCCTGCCGGTGGTGGACCTCACGCTGTACGCCCTGACCGTCCTCGACCTGCGCGGCGGCGCCACCGCGAGCTGGACGCACGCCCTGGCCGCCAGTTACGCGGGCTTCTCGATCGGCTACGGACCCTCGCTGGTCCGCTGGGCCGACCGGCACTTCCTGTACCGCTTCGCCGGCGGCCCGAAGCCGCTGCCCTCGCCGAAGTACGGACCGGAGCGGACCAGGTACGAGTGGCAGATCGCCGGCCGGACCGTCGTGTCCGCCGCGATCACGCTCACCCTGATCACCCTGCTCGTGCCGCTCTCCGGGGGCTCCGCCCACTTCGGCACCTTCACCCAGTGGTACCTCAAGCTGGGCATCGCCGCCGTGGTGAACGTGGTCGTGGCCGGCTGCTACTCGCTCTGGCCCAAGGAGCCGCCGGCCGGCGTGGAGGTCGAGAACGGCCGGGTGGTCACCGGGAGGTCCCCCGCCGCGAACGCCCCCACCGGTACCCGGGCCGACCGGCCCTGAGGCCGGGCCCGGAGCGCCGGTTGCCGCCCGGGTGCCGCCCCGGGCCACGAGACACCGAGGGCCCGCCCCGGACTCCCGCGGGGGAGCGGTCCGGGGCGGGCCCTCGGCGCCGGGCGTCGGTACGGCCTAGCGGTTCTCGCCCGGGACCCACAGCACGTCGCCGCGCTCCTTGTTGGCCACCCGGGCCAGGATGAACAGCAGGTCCGACAGCCGGTTGAGGTACTTCGCCGTCAACGGGTTGACGCTGTCCCCGTGCTCCGCGATCGCCGACCAGGTCGAGCGCTCGGCCCGCCGCACCACGGTGCAGGCCAGGTGCAGGTGGGCCGCCCCGGGGGTGCCGCCGGGCAGGATGAAGCTGCGCAGCTTCTCCACCCGCGACAGGTACTCGTCGCAGTCCGCCTCCAGCCGGTCGATGTAGGACTGGAGCACCCGCAGCGGCGGGTACTTCGGGTCCTCCACCACCGGGGTGGACAGGTCGGCGCCGACGTCGAACAGGTCGTTCTGGACCCGGACGAGCACCGCCGTCATGTCCTCCGGCAGCTCCCCCACGGCCAGGGCCACGCCGATCGCGGCGTTGGCCTCGTTGGCGTCCGCGTACGCGACCAGTCTCGGGTCGGTCTTGCTGGTCCGGCTCATGTCGCCGAGCGCGGTGGTGCCGTCATCGCCGGTACGGGTGTAGATGCGCGTCAGATTGACCATGCGGTCAGCGTAGCGGCCGGGTTAGTTCGTGTTAACCCCGTCTCGGGGCCGACCCAACCTGCCAGTCCCGAGGGTCCCGTCGCTACGCGACATTGACCTCCCCCAACCTCCGGCCGGGGGTACCCCCATCCCGAGGGTCCCGTCGCTACGCGACATTGACCTCCCCCAGCCTCCGGCCGGGGGTACCCCCATCCCGAGGGTCCCGTCGCTACGCGACATTGACCTCCCCCAGCCTCCGGCCGGGGGCGCCCCCATCCCGAGGGTCCCGTCGCTACGCGACATTGACCCTCTGCCCCGGTGGGGCCGCCTCCAGCCAGGCCAGGAAGCCGGTCAGCGCGTCCTCGCTCATCGCCAGCTCCAGCGGCGCCCCGTTGTGCAGGCAGCGCAGCACCACCGAGCCGGAGAGCAGCGCCAGCTCCTCCTGGCCCTCCGGGTAGCGCCGGCCGAGCACCTCGATCTCCCGGCGCGGCAGCAGCTTGCGCGGGCGCGGGGCGTACGAGAAGACGCGGAACCACTCGATCGAGTCACCGCTGTAGCGCCCGATACCAAAAACCCACCCCTTGCCGTCGGTCGGGGGGACCGGGGCGGAGGTGGGTTTGCCGTTCTCGTCGAGGTCGGGCTGCGTCGAGGCGTCGGCGGGCATTTTGAGCCGGTAGCTGCAGTCGAACGTGCCGCCGACCCGCTGGATCAGGCGGCGCCGGACGGCGAAGGCCATCAGCCCGATCACTCCCAGGGCCACGACCGCCGCACACACCACAAGCGCGAGGACCATGCTCACCTACCTCCTCGCTACCCGCGTTCCCCGTAGCGGTCCTATCAAGCGACCGCGCTGACCTACCAACTACGACGACAGTCCCGGGGTCACGCTCACGCGTCCCCGGGACCGTCGGTCGACCCCGCTAAGCCGGGGTCCGGCGCACTCAGGCGTGGGCCTTGAGGCCGCGCGCCGCGAACAGACGGACCTCGGCGCGCCGCTCGGCGTGCTCGTCCAGGTCCGACTTGGCCTTCTCCAGTGCGCGCTCGGCACGCGCGACGTCGATCTCGTCCGCCAGCTCGGCGATCTCCGCGAGCAGAGACAGCTTGTTGTCGGCGAAGGAGATGAAGCCGCCGTGCACCGCGGCGATCACGGTGCCGCCGTCCACCGTGCGGATGGTGACGGGACCGGTCTCCAGCACGCTCAGCACCGGGGTGTGGCCCGGCATGATGCCGGTGTCACCGGAGGCCGTACGGGCGACGACGATGGTGGCCGCACCGGACCACACCTTGCGGTCGGCTGCGACCAGCTCGACGTGCAGCTCAGCCAACGTGGGCTCCTAGGCTCATGCAACGCCCGATTACTCGGGAGTTTCGGTAAGAATAACGGCCCCGCGCCCCCGGCATGAAACCGGCGGCACGGATTTGACCGGAATCACAGCCGATGCGACGTGAGGGGTGGTCCCCAGGCTCGGGGGCCACCCCTCACGGTCACGCTCAGCTGCTACCGGCCGCGATTACTTCTTCGCCAGCTCGGCGGCGTTCTTCTCGAGGTCCTCGATGCCACCGCACATGAAGAAGGCCTGCTCCGGGACGGAGTCGTACTTGCCGTCCGCGATCGCGTTGAAGGCCTCGATGGTCTCCGACAGCGGCACGGTCGAACCCTCGACACCGGTGAACTGCTTCGCCACGTAGGTGTTCTGCGAGAGGAAGCGCTCGATGCGACGGGCGCGGTGCACCGTGATCTTGTCCTCTTCGGACAGCTCGTCGATGCCGAGGATCGCGATGATGTCCTGGAGGTCCTTGTACTTCTGCAGGATCCCCTTGATACGGACGGCCGTGTCGTAGTGGTTCTGCGCGATGTACCGCGGGTCGAGGATGCGGGACGTGGAGTCCAGCGGGTCGACGGCCGGGTAGATGCCCTTCTCCGAGATCGGGCGCGACAGAACGGTGGTCGCGTCCAGGTGGGCGAAGGTGGTGGCCGGCGCCGGGTCGGTCAGGTCGTCCGCGGGGACGTAGATCGCCTGCATCGAGGTGATCGAGTGACCGCGGGTCGAGGTGATGCGCTCCTGGAGGAGGCCCATCTCGTCGGCCAGGTTCGGCTGGTAGCCCACCGCGGAGGGCATGCGGCCGAGCAGGGTCGACACCTCGGAACCGGCCTGGGTGAACCGGAAGATGTTGTCGATGAAGAGGAGCACGTCCTGCTTCTCGACGTCACGGAAGTACTCCGCCATGGTCAGCGCGGACAGCGCGACGCGCAGACGGGTGCCCGGCGGCTCGTCCATCTGGCCGAAGACCAGCGCGGTCTTGTCCAGGACGCCCGAGTCGACCATCTCGTCGATCAGGTCGTTGCCCTCACGGGTGCGCTCGCCGACACCGGCGAACACCGACACACCACCGAAGTTCTCGGCGACGCGGTAGATCATCTCCTGGATCAGAACGGTCTTGCCGACACCGGCACCACCGAACAGACCGATCTTGCCACCCTGGACGTACGGGGTGAGCAGGTCGATGACCTTGATGCCGGTCTCGAACATCTCGGTCTTGGACTCGAGGTCCTTGAACTCGGGGGCCTTGCGGTGGATCGGCCAGCGGACCTCGACCTGCTGGTCGAACTCCGCCTGGTCCACGTTCAGCACGTCGCCGAGGGCGTTGAAGACCTTGCCCTTGGTGATCTGGCCGACCGGGACGGAGATCGCGGCACCGGTGTCGGTGACCTGCGAGCCACGGACCAGGCCGTCGGTCGGCTGCATCGAGATGCCGCGGACCATGCCGTCGCCGAGGTGCTGGGCGACCTCGAGGGTCAGGGTCTTCTTGCCCGAGCCGTCGGGGTTGTCCACCTCGACGTGCAGGGCGTTGTACATCTCCGGGATCGCGTCGACGGGGAACTCCACGTCGACGACCGGGCCGATGACCCGCGCGACGCGGCCCGTCGCCGTGGTCGGCTCAACTGTGGTGCTCATACTCATTCGCTCCCGCGGCTCGCGTCAGCGAGCGCGTTGGCGCCACCGACGATCTCGCTGATTTCCTGGGTGATCTCGGCCTGACGGGCCGAGTTGGCAAGCCGCGTGAGCGACTTGATGAGCTCGCCGGCGTTGTCCGTCGCGCTCTTCATCGCGCGGCGGCGGGCGGCGTGCTCGGAAGCGGCCGACTGCAGCAGCGCGTTGTAGATCCGGCTCTCGACGTACCTCGGCAGGAGCGCGTCCAGGACGCCCTCCGCCGACGGCTCGAAGTCGTACAGCGGGAAGATCTCCGACTTGGCCGGCGACTGGTCGCTGAGCTGGACCTCGTCCAGCTTCAGCGGCAGGAGCCGCGCCTCGACCGCGTTCTGCGTCAGCATGGACACGAACTCGGTCGAGATCAGGTGGAGTTCGTCCACCCCGCCGGTCTCGGCCGTGAAGGCCGCGATCAGGTCGACCGCGACGGTCTTCGCGTCACCGTAGGTCGGCTTGTCCGAGAACCCCGTCCACGAGTCCGCGATCGCCAGACCGCGGAACGTGTAGTACGAGACGCCCTTGCGGCCGATGATGTACGTCACCACGTCCTTGCCCTCGGCCTTCAGGCGCTCGGTGAGCGTCTGGGCGGCCTTGATGGCGTTGGTCGAGTAACCGCCCGCCAGACCGCGGTCCGCCGTGATCAGCAGGACCGCGGCGCGCTTGGCGTCCGGGTTCTCGGTGGTGAGCGGGTGCTTGGCGTTGGACCGGGTGGCCACCGCCGTCACCGCCCGGGTGAGCTCGTCGGCGTACGGAGTGGAGGCGGCCACCGCGCGCTGCGCCTTGACGATGCGCGACGCGGAGATCATCTCCATCGCCTTGGTGATCTTCTTCGTCGCGGTGACAGAGCGGATCCGGCGCTTGTAGACCCGAAGCTGTGCTCCCATGGGTCGTTACGTCCTTTCCCTCGCTACCGGACTCAGGCCTGCTCGGAGAGCAGCTTGCCGTCAGCCGTCTGGTAACCCTGCTTGAAGGCCTCGATCGCGCTGGTCAGCGCGTCGACGGTGCCGTCGGCCAGCAGACCGGTCTCCACGATGCCGGCCAGCAGGTCCTTGTGCTGCAGGCGGACGTGGTCCAGGAACTCGCGCTCGAAGCGGCGGATCTCGGCGACCGGGACGTCGTCCATCTTGCCGGTGGTGCCGGCCCAGATGGAGACGACCTGCTCCTCGACCGGGAACGGCTGGTACTGGCCCTGCTTCAGCAGCTCGACCATGCGCGCACCGCGCTCCAGCTGGGCCTTGGAGGCCGCGTCCAGGTCGGAACCGAAGGCGGCGAAGGCCTCCAGCTCGCGGTACTGGGCGAGGTCCAGACGCAGGCGGCCGGCGACCGAGCGCATGGCCTTGATCTGGGCGGAGCCACCGACGCGGGAGACCGAGATACCGACGTTCACGGCCGGGCGGATGCCGGCGTTGAACAGGTCGGACTCCAGGAAGCACTGGCCGTCGGTGATGGAGATGACGTTGGTCGGGATGTACGCCGAGACGTCGTTGGCCTTGGTCTCGATGATCGGCAGACCGGTCATCGAGCCGCCGCCCAGGGCGTCGTTCAGCTTGGCGCAGCGCTCCAGCAGGCGGGAGTGCAGGTAGAAGACGTCACCCGGGTAGGCCTCGCGGCCCGGCGGGCGGCGCAGCAGCAGGGAGACGGAGCGGTAGGCCTCGGCCTGCTTCGACAGGTCGTCGAAGATGATCAGGACGTGCTTGCCGTCGTACATCCACTCCTGGCCGATGGCCGAGCCGGTGTACGGGGCGAGGTACTTGAAGCCGGCCGGGTCGGAGGCGGGAGCGGCCACGATGGTGGTGTACTCCAGCGCGCCGGCCTCCTCCAGGGCGCCGCGGACGGACGCGATGGTGGAGCCCTTCTGGCCCACGGCGACGTAGATGCAGCGGACCTGCTTCTCCGGGTCGCCCGAGCGCCAGTTGTCGCGCTGGTTGATGATCGTGTCGACGGCCACCGCGGTCTTGCCGGTCTGCCGGTCACCGATGATCAGCTGGCGCTGGCCGCGGCCGATCGGGGTCATCGCGTCGATGGCCTTGATGCCGGTCTGCAGCGGCTGCTTGACCGACTTGCGGGCCATGACGCCGGGGGCCTGCAGCTCCAGGGCGCGGCGACCGGTGGCGGCGATGTCACCCAGGCCGTCGATCGGGTTGCCCAGCGGGTCCACGACGCGGCCGAGGTAGCCGTCGCCGACCGGAACCGAGAGGACCTCGCCGGTGCGGCGCACGGTCTGGCCCTCTTCGATGCCGCCGAACTCACCCAGGACGACGACACCGATCTCACGGGTGTCGAGGTTCAGCGCGAGGCCGAGCGTGCCGTCCTCGAACTTCAGCAGCTCGTTCGCCATGACCGAGGGCAGGCCCTCGACATGCGCGATGCCGTCCGCCGCGTCAGTGACCGTGCCGACCTCTTCCACAGAAGCGGCGTCCGGCTGGTACGACTGGACAAAGTCGGCCAGCGCGTCCCGGATCTCCTCCGGACGGATCGTAAGCTCCGCCATCAGGCTTCCCTGCTCTCCTAGTTTGCGATCCTCGGCCCGCCATTGAGGGCCGCAAGTATTCGACTCTCGGCCGGGTCTTCCGAACCGGCCGTACGATTTGCCGGCTCCTTGGGGAGCCGGTTTCCCGACCGAGGGTCGGATGTGCTGCTCCGGTGCTCAGCCTTCGAGCGACTGGCGAGCGGCCTCGAGGCGGCTCGACACGGTGCCGTTGATGATCTCGTCGCCGATCTGCACCCGGACGCCGCCGACGACCTCGGGGTCGACGTCGATGTTCAGGTGGACCTGGCGGCCGTACATCCGGGCCAGAGCACCGGACAGGCGCTCCTTCTGGGTGTCCGACAGCGGCACCGCGGTGGTGACCAGGGCCACCACGCGGCCGCGACGCGCGGCGGCGAGCTTCGAGTAGGACTCCAGGCCCTGCTCCAGGCTACGGCCACGCGGCACGTTGACGAGGGCGGTGACCAGCCGGACGGTGCCGGCGTGGGCACGGCCGCCGAGCAGCTTCCTGATCAGCTCGGCCTTCGCGACGGCACCGGCCTTCGGCTCGGTCAGCGCGGCCCGCAGCTCGTGCGAACCGCTCACCACCCGACCGAAGCGGAAGAGCTCGTCCTCGACGTCGTCCAGGGCGCCGGCCTTGTCCGCGGCGATGATCTCGGCGTAGGCGGCGAGCTCCTCGGTCGCGTCCACCAGGTCGCGCGAACCCGACCAGCGGGAGCGGACCAGGCCCGAGACCAGGTCCACGGCCTCGCCGGAGACCTGGCCGGTCAGCAGCGAGGTGACCAGCTGGGCCTTGTCCTGGCCCGACCGGGACGGGTCGGTCAGGACTCGGCGCAGCGACACCTCGCGGTCCAGCACGGCCGTGACGGCGGTGAGCTCCTCGGCCAGCTTGGCCGCGTCCACCGAGGTGGAGTCGGTCAGGCTCTCCAGGTTCTGCCGGCCGGCGGCGAGGGCCTCACGGCTGGCGCCGATCACTTGGCCGCACCCTGAGCAACGGCGGCCTTGGCCTCCAGCTCGTCCAGGAAGCGGTCGATGACGCCGCTCTGCCGGGTGTGGTCCTCCAGGGACTCACCCACGATGCGGGACGCCAGCTGAGTGGCCAGCGAGCCCACGTCCTGGCGCAGGGCGGCAGTGGCCTGCTTCTTGTCCGCCTCGATCTGGGCGTGACCGGCGGCGACGATGGCCTCGCGCTGGCGCTGGCCCTCCTCGCGCATCTCGGCGAGCTGGGCGGCACCCTGCTCGCGAGCCTGCTCGACGATGCGGGCAGCCTCGTGGCGCGCCTCGGCGAGCTCGGCGCGGTACTGCTCAAGCAGGGCCTGGGCCTCCGCCTGGGCGGCCTCGGCGCGCTCCATCCCGCCCTCGATCGCGTCCCGGCGCTCCGACAGCACCTTCTCGATGCTGGGGAGGAGCTTCTTGCCGAGCAGACCGAAGACGATGAAGAAGCAGAGCAGGCCGATGATGATCTCGGGCCACGCGGGGAGGAGAGGGTTCATCTTCTCCTCGGCCGCGAGCTGGACGATCGCCATGCTCATATCTGGACCTTCCTCAGAAAGGGTCTACGGCGGGATTACTTGTTGCCGAAGACGAACGGCATGACGATGCCGATGAGGGCGAGCGCCTCGGTCAGCGCGAAGCCGATGAACATGTTGGAACGGATGAGACCGGCAGCCTCGGGCTGGCGGGCCATGGCCTGGACACCGTTACCGAAGATCAGACCGACGCCGATGCCGGGGCCGATGGCGGCGAGGCCGTAGCCCAGGGAGGCGACGGAACCGTAGACAGTGCCCTCAGCGAGGATGCTCATTGACGTTGTCCTTTGCAGGGTGGTGAACCGGTGGTGATTGGCCACCGGGCGATCCGGGAGGTGGTTCTCGGCGGGGCCTGGGCCCCGGGGCTCAGTGCGCCTCTTCCAGGGCACCGGCGATGTAGCTGCTGGCCAGCATCACGAAGATGTAGGCCTGCAGGAACTGGACCAGCAGCTCGAAGGCGGTCAGGCCGACGGCGACGATGAACGAGGCCGAGCCGTACAGCGCGCCGAGGGACGGGCTGAGCAGGTACCAGGAGGCGATGGAGAACATCACGATCAGCAGGTGGCCGGCGAACATGTTCGCGAAGGCTCGGACCGCGAGCGTGAAGGGGCGCACGAAGATGTTCGAGAAGAACTCGATCGGCACCAGGATGAACATGACCCAGCCGGGGATGCCCGAGGGCCAGCAGAGGTTCTTGAGACCGCCGACGAAGCCGTGCTTCTTGAAGGTCAGCGTCATGTAGGTGATCCACACGACCGCCGCGAGGCCGGCCGGGAACGCGATCGCCGCCGTCACGGGGAACTGCGCGAACGGGATGATCGACATGATGTTCATCAACCAGATGAAGAAGAACATCGAGACCAGCATCGGGACGTACTTCTCGCCCTTCTTGCCGATCGTCTCCAGCACGATGGAGCGCTTGACGAAGTCGTAGCCGATCTCACCGACCAGCTGCAGCTTGCCGGGGACGAGGCGCGGCTTGGCGAAGGCTGCCCAGAAGAACACGACGACCAGGAGCGCGACGATGATCGACAGCAGCATCGGCTTGTTGAACTCGACGCTGCCGATCGAGAAGATCGGCTTGAACTGGAACTCGTTCAGACCCGGGGCCGGGAAGCCACAGCCAGCGTCCCCGAAGTGGCAACTGCCTGAGGCGAGGGACGTGAGTTCAGCACTCACCGCGGACTCCTTCGTCGTGACGCATGGTTACGGCAACCTCGGTGTGTCGGCGTGGCCTGCGACCACGGAGCGGCACTGGAACTTGATGGGTTTCTCGCCGACCCCGCGCGCCGGTGCACTGCACCACAGCGGGATCATCGAAGACTGCGCGGACCAGGGGGGCGATCCGTCCGCTGTCCGGACAGACCAGGCCTCTTCCCGTACTCCGTTGTTGCGACGGACGATAGCAGCCCGTCAGTGCGGCATAAACACCGCCCCCCTCGTTGGGGGGACAGCTGGGCCTCGTCACTGTTGACGCCCCTTGTCGGAGGGCTTGTCGCCCTTCTTTTCGGAGGCGTGGGGGTCCACGTAGAAGGTCTTGGCCTTGAGCGCACCGCGCACCTGGAAGCCCGTCCAGATCAGGGCGCAGCCGAGCAGGGTGAAGGCGAAGGCCTGCCGGTTGAACAGCTCGGTGTTCTTGAAGACGGCGAGCACGATGCCGACCAGCAGGATCTGCGTGGTGTAGACCAGCAGCGCCGCGGCCATCATGATCTGCGGGTTCGACCTGGTCAGCCGGTCGAGCGCGACCTGGCCGAAGCTGAAGAACGCCATCACGAGCAGTGCGCCGAACAGGGCGCCGAGCAGCCCCTTCCCACCGGCGACGGCGAAGGAGATCGCCATGGCGATGATCCCGGCGGCCGCAGTGGGAATCGCGGCGCCTCGGAGGATCCGGGCGTCGGTGGACGGCATGTCGGCAGCTCCGGCGGCATGTCGATGTGGCGGGGGACGGGCACAGCGGTGGCGGGTGACACCGGACCGAGGCATCGCCGCGGGCCGCCCATGGGAACGGCGGGCCCGGTGAGGGAGACCGACAGGGACGGAAGCCATCCACCTGTCAGGTCTTTCGGCGTGTTCTCGATACTCGTGAACGGTATCACAAACTATTTGATGAGAGCTTTACCATGAATGTGTGGCACCTGTCACACCAACGGCGCAACGAATCCGCCGTTCGGGTGACGGTGCGCTGACCGGTCCTCAACTCCCTTGTCAGTGACGGCCGCTGGCCTTGTGGTGGTGGCCGCTCGCGGTGGACCCGACCCCGGACTCCCGGCCCGCTTCACCGAGGAGTTCCTTGTCCTTCGCCGACAGTTCGGCCATCGGACCGCTCTGCTGGCGGCGGTAGCGCGGGGGGACGAAGGACTGCACCGCCCGCGGGGCCCGCGGCCGGAACCGCGGGACGAGCAGCACCACCAGGCCGACCAGGCAGAACCCGGCGAGGGTCAGGACGACGGTGCGGCCGGTGTTGGTCACCGAGAACGCCACCGAGCCGAAGGCGATCAGCGCGGCCCAGAAGTACATGATCAGTACGGCGCGGCTGTGCGAGTGGCCGACCTGGAGCAGCCGGTGGTGCAGGTGGCGCTTGTCCGCGGCGAACGGGGACTGGCCGGCCCAGGTGCGGCGCACCACCGCGAGCAGCAGGTCGGCCAGCGGCAGCGCGATGACCGTCAGCGGCAGCAGCAGCGGGATGTAGATCGGCACCAGGGCGTGCACGGCGGCGGTCTGCGACCCGGCCTCGTTGGTGATCAGGTCCGGGTCGACCCGGCCGGTGATGGAGATCGCGGCGACGGCCAGCATCAGGCCCAGCATCATCGAGCCGGAGTCGCCCATGAAGATCCGCGCGGGGTGCATGTTGTGCGCCAGGAAGCCCAGGCACATGCCGATCAGCAGCACGCTGAACAGCACGGCGGGGGCCGCGTCGGTGATCGCGTACCCGTACCAGAGCCGGTAGCTGTACAGGAAGAAGGCCATCGCGGCGATGCAGACCATGCCGCCGGCCAGGCCGTCCAGGCCGTCGATGAAGTTCACCGCGTTGACCATGACGACGACCAGGGTGACCGAGATGACCATGCCCTGGGTCGGGCTCACCGCGACGGGGCCGACGCCGGGCACCGGGAGGGTGATCACCGTGACGCCCTGCCAGACCATCACGCCAGCCGCGATCATCTGGCCGCCGAGCTTCACCAGCGCGTCGACGCCCCACTTGTCGTCCAGCACCCCGAGCAGGAACATGATCCCGGCGCCGGACAGCAGCGCGCGGATGTCGGTGCCCTGGGAGAACACCTTGCTCAGGTTGTCGAGCTGCGAGGCGACCAGGATGCCCGCGCACAGCCCGCCGAACATCGCGATGCCGCCGAGCCGCGGCGTGGGCTCGCGGTGCACGTCGCGGGCGCGCACCGGCGGCATGGCGCCGGCCGCGATGGCGAACTTCCGCACCGGCCCGGTCAGCAGGTAGGTCACGGCGGCGGTGCAGAACAGCACCAGCAGATACTCACGCACCACTGGCCTCCTGCATCACTGTCGAACGGCGGGGTACCGAAGGTACTCCCCTGCCTTCCCGGGGTTCGAGGTGCGTCGCCACGCACACACCTTATTGAGTCGGACGCCGGGACCGTGCATCGCGGTTCGCCCTCCGGGGTAGGAGATCCGGATACCCGTGCGGGGCACGGTCAGGCCCGGTCGGCGAAGGCCAGCGCGAGCTCCCGGACCCGCGCCGCGGCCGGGGCGGCCGCGCCCCCGGCGAGCACCCGCGCGATCAGCCCGGCGATCTCCGCCAGCTCCGGCTCCCCCATCCCCTGGCTGGTCACCGTGCCGGTGCCCAGCCGGATGCCGGAGGCCTCGGCGGGCGGCGCCGGGTCGAACGGCAGGGCGCACTTGCCGAGCAGCAGCCCGACCGCCGCGCAGCGCCGCTCGGCCTCCGCGCCGGTCACGCCGAGCGGGCTCACGTCGGCGGTCACCAGGTGGGTGTCGGTACCGCCCGTCAACGGGCGCATCCCGCCCTCTGCGAGCCCCCCGGCGAGCGCCCGCGCCCCGGACACCGCCCGCTGCACGTACGCCCGGTAGGCGGGCCGGGAGGCCTCCGCGAGGGCCACCGCCTTGCCGGCCACCTCGTTCATCGCCGCGCCGCCCTGGCTGAACGGGAACACCGCCCGGTCGATCCGCTCGGCCAGCTCGGCGGTGCACAGCAGCAGCCCGCCGCGCGGCCCGCGCAGCAGCTTGTGGGTGGCCGCCACGGTGACGTCCGCGTACGGCACCGGGGAGGGCGCCAGCCCGGCCGCGACCAGCCCGGTGGTCTGCGCGGCGGAGGCGATCAGGTAGGCGTCCACCTCGTCGGCGATCTCCCGGAAGGCCGCCCAGTCCGGGTGCCGGGGGTAGGAGATCGAGCCCGCCACGATGGCCTTGGGGCGGTGCTGCCGGGCCAGGTCGCGGACCTGGTCGAGGTCGATCAGCCCGTCGTCCTCGCGCACGCCGTAGCCGGTGAACGCGAACCAGCGCCCGGAGAAGTTGGACCGCGAGCCGCAGCTGAGGTGGCCGCCGTGCTCCAGCGACATCGCCAGCACGCCGTCGCCGGGCCGCAGCAGCGCCGCGTACGCCGCCAGCATCGCCGAAGTCGCCGACCTCGGCTGGACGTTGGCGTGCGGAGCGGCGAACAGCCGGCGGGCCCGGTCGATCGCCAGCAGCTCGGCGGCGTCCGCCAGCGCGCAGCCGGTGTGGTGCCGGCGCCCCGGGTAGCCCTCGGCGTACTTGTCGATCAGCGGACCGGTCAGCGCCGCCAGGACGGCGGGGGAGGTCAGGTTCTCCCCCGCCAGCAGCTGGATCGTTTCGGCGCGCCGCTCGGCCTCCGCGGCCAGCAGGTCGGCCAGCTGCGGATCGGCCCGGTGCAGCGCCTCGGACGCCCAGGGGCGCCCGCTGGTCGCGGTCGGGCCGGTCGCGGCATCGGTGACGGTCATGGCGGACTCCCGGGCGCTGCGGGGACTGTGTCACCCAGCGTAGGACCGCCCGCGCCACCCGGCCCGCCGAGCCGCGGCCGGACGGCTCCGTCCGGTGCCGGCGCGGGCGCGGCCCGGACCGGCCGTCAGCGCGGCGCGGGGACGCCGGTGAGCGCGGTCACCACCGGGTCGACGGCGTGGAATATCTCCTCGCCGCAGTTGCGGAACATCCCGATCGGCGCCCCGTACGGGTCGTCCACCTCGTCCGACTCCGGAGTGGCCGCCAGCAGCCAGCCGCGCAGCGCGGCGGCCGCGCGGACCAGCGCACGGGCCCGCTCGGTGACGTCGGCGCCGCGCCGCGGGTCCGGCAGGGTGCCCGGGTCTATCGTTCGCACCAGGCGGGTGAACTCCTTCAGCGTGAAGGTGCGCAGCCCCGCCTCGTGGCCCATCGAGATCACCTGGGCGCGGTGGTCCAGCGTCGCGGTGAGCACCAGGTCGGCCTCGACCACGTGCTCGTCCAGCAGCTCACGGCCGGTGAAGCCGCCGCTGTCGGCGCCGTACTCGTCCAGCACGGTCGCCGCGTGGTCCTCCATCGGCGCGCCCACGTGGCCCCAGGTGCCGGCGCTCTCCACCAGGATCCGCCCGGCCACCCGGGGGCTCAGCCGGGTGTCCAGCTCGCGCCGGGTCAGCCGCTCGGCGATCGGCGAGCGGCAGATGTTGCCGGTGCAGACGAAGAGGATCCGGAAGTGGTCCAGCGGCCTGGGGCCCACGCTCAGGTACGGAGCTATGCCCGGCCCGGCGTGCAGCGAGGCGGTCGGCGTCAACTGCCGGCCTCCAGGTCGGGGACGACCTCCCTCAGCTGCTCGACACTGATCGCCCCGGCCCGCAGCAGCACCGGGACCTTGCCGGTGACGTCGACGATCGACGAGGTCGCGGCGGCCTCGGCCGCGCCGCCGTCCAGGTAGACCGAGACCGCGTCGCCGAGCTGGGACTGCGCCTCGTCGCAGGTCAGCGGGGCCGCCCCGCCGATCCGGTTGGCGCTGGAGACGGCCAGCGGGCCGGTGGCGTTCAGCAGCTCGATGGCGACCGGGTGCAGCGGCATCCGGACCGCCACGGTGCCGCGGGTGTCGCCGAGGTCCCAGCGCAGCGAGGGCTGGTGCCGGGCGACGAGGGTGAGCCCGCCGGGCCAGAAGGCGTCGACCAGCTCCCAGGCCTGCTCGGAGAAGTCGGTGACCAGGCCGTGCAGGGTGGTCGGCGAGCCGACCAGCACCGGGGAGGGGGTGGTGCGGCCGCGGCCGCGGGCGGCCATCAGCTCGCCGACGGCCTCCGGGGAGAAGGCGTCCGCACCGACCCCGTAGAGGGTGTCGGTGGGCAACGCGACGAGTTCGCCGCGGCGGATGGCCGAGGCGGCCTCGCGCAGACCGGTGGCGCGGTCCCCGGCATCGGCACAGTCGTAGCGGCGGCTCATCGGTGCGGTCCCCTTCCGGAGTGGCTCACGGCAGTCACGACGGCCGTCACTGCGTTCACAGCCCGGCCCTGCGGGCGGTCGTCCTGTGCCCGACGGTTCACGACCCGGCCCTGCGGGCGGTCGTCCTGTGCCCGACCGTTCACGACCCGGCCCTGCGGGCGGTCGTGAAGCGCGGCCGGTTGTTCAGGTCACGGTGGTCGGCGGTGTCCGTCCAGCCGTGTTCCTCGTTGAAGATCCACGGCACCTGGCCGCCCTGCTGGTCGGCGTGCTCGATCACCACCGCGCCGCCCGGGCGCAGCAGCCGGGCCGCGACCCGCTCGATGCCGCGGATGGTGTCCAGGCCGTCCTCGCCGGAGAACAGCGACATCTGCGGGTCGTGGTCGCGGGCCTCCGGCGCGACGTACTCCCACTCGGTGAGCGGGATGTACGGCGGGTTGGAGATGACCAGGTCGAAGCGGCCGTCCCAGGAGCGGTCGTCCTCGAAGGCCCGGGTGGCGTCACCGGCGTGCAGGGTGACCCTGGCACGGTCCGGGCTGGCCTCGATGTTGCGCCGGGTGTACTCCAGCGCGCCCTCGTCCAGCTCGAAGGCGTGCACCGTCGAGCGCGGCAGCTCCTGCGCCAGGGCGAGCGCGATCGCGCCGGAGCCGGAGCACAGGTCCACCACCAGCGGCTCGGCCACGTCCATGTCGCGCACCGCGTCTATCGCCCACTCGACGACCGTCTCGGTCTCCGGCCGGGGCACGAACACCCCGGGGCCGACCTCCAGTTCGAGGTAGCGGAAGAACGCCCGCCCGGTGATGTGCTGGAGCGGCTCGCGCGCCTCGCGGCGGGAGACCGCCTCCCAGTAGCGGGCGTCGAAGTCGGCGTCCTTCACCGTGTGCAACTGGCTGCGCTTGACGCGGTGGACGTAGGCGGCGAGCTCCTCCGCGTCGAAGCGCGGCGACGGCACGCCGGCCGCGGCCAACCGCTGGGTGGCCTGGGCCACCTCGGCGAGCAGCAGGTTCATCCGTACGACCTCTTGTTTCTGCGCTCCGGCTTCGGCGGGACGCGGGGCTGGGGCGCGCCGGTCTCAGTTCTCTTGGGCCGCGGCGAGCTTGGCCGCCGCGTCCTTGTCCACGCAGGACTGGATCACCGCGTTCAGGTCGCCGTCCAGGACCTGGTCCAGGTTGTAGGCCTTGAACCCGGTGCGGTGGTCCGAGATGCGGTTCTCGGGGTAGTTGTACGTGCGGATCCGCTCGGAGCGGTCCACCGTGCGGACCTGGCTGCGGCGCGCGTCCGAGGCCTCCCGCTCGGCCTCCTCCTGCGCGGCGGCCAGCAGCCGCGAACGCAGGATGCGCATCGCCTGCTCCTTGTTCTGGAGCTGGCTCTTCTCGTTCTGGCAGGACGCCACGATACCGGTCGGCAGGTGGGTGATCCGGACCGCGGAGTCGGTGGTGTTGACCGACTGGCCGCCGGGGCCGGAGGAGCGGTAGACGTCGATCCGCAGGTCGTTGGCGTGGATCTCGACCTCGACCTCCTCCGCCTCGGGGGTGACCAGCACGCCCGCCGCGGAGGTGTGGATGCGGCCCTGCGACTCGGTGGCGGGCACGCGCTGCACGCGGTGCACGCCGCCCTCGTACTTCAGCCGGGCCCAGACGCCCTGGCCGGGCGAGCCGTCGGGGTTCGTCAGGCTCCCCTTGGTCTTCACGGCCACCGAGACGTCCTTGTAGCCGCCGAGGTCGGACTCGTTGGAGTCGATGATCTCGGTCTTCCAGCCGACCCGCTCGGCGTAGCGCAGGTACATCCGGAGCAGGTCGCCGGCGAAGAGCGCGGACTCCTCGCCGCCCTCGCCCGCCTTGATCTCCAGGATGACGTCCTTGTCGTCGCTCGGGTCGCGCGGGACGAGCAGCATCCGCAGCTCCTCGGTCAGCTCGTCGCGGCGCGCCTCGGAGTCCTTCACCTCGGCGAGGAACTCCGGGTCCTCGGCGGCGAGTTCGCGCGCGGCCTCGATGTCCTCGCCGGCCTGCCGCCACTGCCGGTAGGCCCGGGTGATCGGGGTCAGCTCGGCGTACCGCTTGGCCAGCTTGCGGGCGTTGTTCTGGTCCGCGTGGACGGACGGGTCGGCCAGCCTCGTTTCGAGGTCGGCGTGCTCGACGAGGAGCTCTTCGACTGCCTCGAACATGGGGTGGCCTTCTTCCCGGGGACTCGGAGACGTGGGGGGGAGCGGATCGTGCGGAACGCGCGGGGGGACGCGAACGGCGCCGGCCCCCAGCGCCCCCGACAACGAGTACGGGGGCACCGGGAACCGGCGCCGAGGGAGCGCTAGGCCTTCGCGCTGTGCTGCTTGCCGAAGCGGGCCTCGAAGCGGGCCACGCGGCCACCGGTGTCGAGGATCTTCTGCTTGCCGGTGTAGAACGGGTGGCACTGCGAGCAGACCTCGGCGCGGATCTCGCCGCTGGTCTCGGTCGAGCGGGTGGTGAACTCGGCGCCGCAGGTGCAGGTCACGCGCGTGACCACGTACTCGGGGTGAACGTTGGGCTTCAAGGGGTTCTCCTAGGTTTCGGGAGGGCACCGGGTCGGCGGCGGGAACGCCGCACGTGAACCGGGACCGACGGACCAGTCTGCCAGGACCGGCCGCATCTTCCCAAACCGGGGCGCGTTCCGGGATATTCCGGGCCCCGCTCAGCGTCCGGTGGCCGCCCTGGCGCCCGGCTTCGCCGTGCTGCGCGCGGAGGCCGACGGGGAGGCCGGCGCAGCGGCCGTGGGGGCCGCCTGGGCGGGGTTCTCCGGCTGCGCGGAGACGACCGCCGACGGGAACGGCTGGTCGGCCTTGAGGGCCGCCCAGACCTGCCCGGCCTGCGGCTGGAGCGGGACCACCCGGTTCGCGTCGCCGGGGGCCGTCTCCACCGGCAGGGTGACCATGCTCAGCTGGTCCGGGCCTATCCCCTTGAGCTCCTGGGCGAGCCCGACCAGCGAGTTCACCGAGCCGAGCGCGGAGTCGGTGGTGATGCTCCTGGTCACGGTGTCGCCGACGGACCAGAGCCGGACGGGGTTGGTCAGCATCCCGCTCCCCCCGACCTGCTTCAGCAGCGACCGCACCATCTGCTTCTGGAGCTCGATCCGGCCGAGGTCGCTGCCGTCGCCGACGCCGTGCCGGGTGCGCACGAAGGCCAGCGCCTGCTGCCCGTCGAGGTGGTGCTCACCGGGCGGCAGGTCGAGCCCGCTGTCCTTGTCGTGGATGGCCACCGTGGTGGTCACGGTGGCCCCGCCTATCGCGTCCACGACCCGGGCGAAGCCCACGAAGTCGACCTGGAGGTAGTGGTCCATGCGCAGCCCGGTGAGCTGCTCGGTGGTCTTGACCGCGCAGACCGCGCCGCCGCTCTCGAAGGCGCTGTTGTACATCGCGCGCTTGGCGCCGGGCACCGTCCTGCCGTTCCCGTCGGTGCAGTCGGGGCGGGTGACCAGGGTGTCGCGCGGGATCGAGACGACCTGGGCGGCGGAGTGGTCCTGGTTGACGTGCACCACCATCGCGGTGTCCGAGCGGGCGGTGCCGCCGGTGTCCCCGCCGGCCGCCGAGGCGTTGTCGCCGGAGCGCGAGTCGGAGCCGAGCACCAGGACGTTGAAGGAGCCGTCGGTGGCGGCCGGCGGCCGGGCGTCGCCGAGCCGGGCGTCGATGTCGACGCTCTTGATGTTCCCGTTGAACCGGAAGTAGGCGAAGAGGGCCGCACCGGCGCCGAGGACGACGAGCGCGGCGAACGCGCAGGCGGCCGTCCGCAGGACTCTGCGGCGGCGACTCGGGACCCTCTTGTGCTCGGCCATACGCTCCAGGGTAAATCGGACAACATGATCCAAAGACTCCCAAGATGTCCCGACTCTGGAACAAAGCGGTCCGGACGCACGGAACCCCGGACCGCTCGCGCGGTCCGGGGTTCCGTGCTTCGACAGCCGTCCGGCTACGGTCAGTCGTTGGAGCCGGGGGTGGTCTTGGCGATCTGCATCAGGAACTCGGCGTTGCTCTTGGTCTGCTTCATCTTGTCCAGGAGCAGCTCGATCGCCTGCTGCGAGTCGAGCGCGTGCAGCACCCGGCGCAGCTTCCAGACGATGGCCAACTCCTCGTTGCCGAGCAGGATCTCCTCCTTGCGGGTGCTGGAGGCGTCCACGTCGACGGCCGGGAAGATGCGCTTGTCCGAGAGCTTGCGGTCGAGCTTGAGCTCCATGTTGCCGGTGCCCTTGAACTCCTCGAAGATCACCTCGTCCATGCGCGAGCCGGTCTCGACCAGCGCGGTGGCCAGGATGGTCAGCGAGCCGCCGTTCTCGATGTTGCGCGCGGCACCGAAGAACTTCTTCGGCGGGTACAGCGCGGTCGAGTCGACACCACCGGACAGGATGCGGCCGGAGGCCGGCGCCGCCAGGTTGTAGGCGCGGCCGAGGCGGGTGATCGAGTCCAGCAGGATGACCACGTCGTGGCCCAGCTCGACCAGGCGCTTGGCGCGCTCGATGGCCAGCTCGGCGACGGTGGTGTGGTCCTCGGCCGGGCGGTCGAAGGTCGAGGAGATGACCTCGCCCTTCACCGACCGCTGCATGTCGGTGACCTCCTCCGGACGCTCGTCGACCAGGACGACCATCAGGTGGCACTCGGGGTTGTTGTGGGTGATCGCGTTGGCGACCGCCTGGAGCACCATGGTCTTGCCGGTCTTCGGCGGCGCGACGATCAGACCGCGCTGGCCCTTGCCGATCGGCGACACCAGGTCGATGATCCGGGTGGTCAGCACGCCCGGGTCGGTCTCCAGGCGCAGCCGCTCCTGCGGGTAGAGCGGGGTGAGCTTGTTGAACTCGGGACGGCCGCGGCCGCTCTCCGGGTCCATGCCGTTGACGGAGTCCAGCCGCACCATGGCGTTGAACTTCTCGCGGCGCTCGCCCTCGCGCGGCTGGCGCACCGCACCGGTGATGGCGTCACCCTTGCGCAGGCCGTTCTTGCGGACCTGGGCGAGCGAGACGTAGACGTCGTTCTGGCCCGGCAGGTAGCCGGAGGTCCGCACGAACGCGTAGTTGTCGAGGATGTCGAGGATGCCCGCGACCGGGATCAGGACGTCGTCCTCGCCGATCTGCGGCTCGACGGTGCCGGCCTCGAAGCCGTCGCGCCCGCGCCGGCCGCGGCGGTCGCGGTAGCGCCCGCGTCGGCCCCGGCGGCCCTCGCCGAACTCGTCGTCCTCGTAGCCGCCCTGCTGGGCCTGCGGCTGCTGGGCCTGCTGGGCCTGACGGCCCTGCTGGTCGGCCTGGCCGCCCTGCTGCTGGCCGCCGCCCTGCTGGGACTGGCGGTCGGCGCGCTCGCGGCGGTTGCGGCGGTCGCGGCGCGACTCGCGGCCCTCGCCGTCCTGCGCCTCGCCGCCCTCCTGGCGCTCGGTGCGCTCGGCGCCGTCGCGGCGCTCACGCCGCTCGCGGCGGTCGCGACGGCTCTCGCGGCCGTCCTCGCGGCCCTCGAAGCCGCGGGTCTCGGCCGGGCGGCCCTCGGCCTGCTTCGGCTCGGCGACCGCGACGGTGGCGGGCTCGGCGGCGGCCTCCGCGGCGGCCGGGGCGGTGGGCGCGCCGGCGGCCGAGGTGGCGCGGCGGCGGGTGCGCTCGGCCCGGGCGGGGGCGGCGGTCTCCGCGGCGGCCTGGACCGGGATCTCGATCGGGGTCTGCGGCTCGGCGGCGGCGGCCGGGGCGGCCTCGGCGTCCGCCTTGGCGGCGGCCCTGGTGCGGCGGGCCGGCTTCTCGGCCGGGGCGGCCTCGGCGTCCGCCTTGGTGGCGGCGCGCTTGGCGGCCGGGGCGGTGCCACCCGAGGCGAGCAGCGGGTCCCCGCCGCTCTTCTCCTTGATGGTCTCGATCAGCTGGCTCTTGCGCATGCGTCCGGTACCGGTGATGCCAAGGTCCGCGGCGAGCTTCTGGAGCTCGGCCAGGACCATGCCGTCCAGGCCCGCGGCGGCACTGCGGCGGCGCCGCGCCGGGGCAGCGGGGGCGGCGGCAGCGTCAGACGCGTCGGCGTCCGGGCGCGCGCCCATCAGATCGGTGGAGTCGCTCACTAAGGGTCCTTCCCTGGAGCGGACGTCGGCCTGTCTGGCTCGGCGACCGGTTGTGCTGTCCTGACCAACGCTCGACTGCGTCGGTCCGAGGCGGTGGCCCTCGAATGGCGGGAGCCCGTCGAGGGAGAGGTGCGTACGAGGTGCGGTGCATGAAGCACGGTGGTGCTGAGTGGCGCGTGGGCCGGTCGTGTGTCGACCTCCCCTGAGGGCGTAACCCCCACGCTTCCTGCGAATCCCGGGCCCCCGTCGCGTGACGGTGGCCCGCGCTCCGCCCGTCCTGGCCTCGTTGGTGGGAGGCCGCGGGTGGGAGTCAGGTGCCGTCACGGCTTCGGGATGCGGCCGCATGTCGCGCAGGCAGGCTGCGTACGCGCTGCGGTGGGCTCCCGGAGAATCGTCGCCCCGTGCATCGCCGGGGCTCCACTGCCGTGGAGCGCTGGGATCGGGACGCGGCGCACCTAGCCCCGGAGGGCACCTGGTGCAGCAATGAGGTTAACACTACCGACCCCCTCAGACATTCCCCAGCCTTGCGCTTGCCAATCGTGTCCGTCCGACCCGGCCCGGAAGGGCGCCGGGGCCGGGGCCCGAGCGGCCCGTTCGGGCTGCTCAGACGTCCAGCGGGAGCACGACGGCCCCGGTGCGGTCGACGTCCAGCCGGTGCGCGGCGAACGCCGGGTCGCCGCCGTGGCCGTGGTGCCCGGCGAAGGAGAGCACCTTGTCGGCGCCCGCCTCGTCGGTGAGCGCCAGGACGGTCGGTCCGGCCCCGGAGATGACCGCGGGGACGCCCTCGGCGCGCAGGGCGCCGACCAGCGCGGCGCTGTCCGGCATCGCGGAGGCGCGGTAGTCCTGGTGCAGCCGGTCCTCGGTGGCGGCGAGGAGCAGCTCGGGGCGCCGGGTGAGCGCCTCCACCAGCAGGGCGGAGCGGCCGGCGTTGACGGCGGCGTCGGCCAGCGGGACGGTCCTGGGCAGCAGGCCGCGGGCGGTCTCGGTGAGCACCGCGCCGGCCGGTACGAACACCACCGGGACGACCTGCTCGGACGGCTCCAGCGCGACCGCCCTGGCCGACTCCTCGTCCGTCCAGGCGATGGTGAAGTTGCCGCGCAGGCAGGCCGCGACGTTGTCCGGATGGCCCTCCAGCTCGGAGGCGAGGGCCAGCAGCGCGTCGTCGTCCAGCGCGGACGGGCCGCCGATGGTCACCGCGCGGGCGGCCACGATGCCGGCGCAGATGGCGGCCGAGGAGGAGCCGAGGCCGCGGCCGTGCGGTATCCGGTTGGCGCAGACCACTTCGAGGCCCCGCGGCTGGCCGCCGAGCCGGTCGAAGGCGGCGCGCATCGAGCGGACCAGCAGGTGGCGCTCGTCGCGCGGCAGCGTGTCGGCGCCCTCGCCGGCGATGTCGACGGAGAGGCCGGAGTCGGCGACCCGGACGACCACGTCGTCGTACAGACCCAGCGCGAGCCCGAAGGCGTCGAAGCCCGGGCCGAGGTTGGCGCTGGTCGCGGGAACCCTGACCCGGACGGCGGCGGCACGGAACGCGGGACCGGCCATGCGGTGGACTCTCCTGGGGAAATCGGGCGGCGCGGAGCGCGTCGTCGGTGCGAGGGCGGGGAACGGACCGCGGCCCCTCGGGGGGGCGGGCGGTCGCGGCGGTCGGCGCGGCCCGGACCCGCCGGGCCCGGGGCATGTGCCACACGGCCGAGGCCAGAGTATCGAAGAGAGGTTCCCCAGCGGTACACCCCGTGGGCCTTCGATCTGGTGTGTTGCCGGTTCTGGCCGGAATGCGCGCCCCCCTCCGCCGGGGAGGGGGGCGCGAACGGCCGGCGGCGCGCGGCCCGATTGACACAAAAGTGTCATCGGAGAACTCCGACGGGCCGACCCCTCAAAAGGGTCGGCCCGTCGGGGCGCCAGGCCCCGTTACCGGTCGAGCAGTCCCAGGCTGCGGGCGGCCGCCTCCGGGTCGACCGGGACGACCTGCGGCTGCGGCGCGCCGGCCACCGCCCAGTCCGGGTCCTTCAGGCCGTTGCCGGTGACGGTGCAGACGATCCGCTGGCCCGGGTCGACCAGGCCGGCCTCCGCCTTGGCCAGCAGACCGGCCACCGAGGCGGCCGAGGCGGGCTCCACGAAGACGCCCTCCTGCGAGGCCAACAGCCGGTACGCGAAGAGGATCTGACGGTCCGTCACCTTGTCGACGAGGCCGCCGGACTCGTCCCGCGCGGCGAGCGCGAAGTCCCAGGAGGCCGGGTTGCCGATCCGGATCGCGGTGGCGATGGTCTGCGGCTTGAGCACCGGCGCGCCGTCCACGATCGGGGCCGAACCGGAGGCCTGGAAGCCCCACATCCGCGGGGTGCGGGAGGCCAGGCCGTCCGCGGCGTACTCGCGGTAGCCCTTCCAGTACGCGGTGATGTTGCCCGCGTTGCCGACCGGCAGGACGTGGATGTCCGGGGCGTCGCCGAGCATGTCGACGATCTCGAAGGCCGCGGTCTTCTGGCCCTCGATCCGCACCGGGTTGACCGAGTTGACCAGCGCCACCGGGTACTTCTCGGACAGTTCACGCGCAAGGGTGAGGCAGTCGTCGAAGTTCCCGTCGACCTGGAGGATCCGGGCGCCGTGCACCAGCGCCTGGCCCATCTTGCCGAGGGCGATCTTGCCCTGCGGGACGAGCACCGCGCAGACCATCCCGGCCCGCACCGCGTACGCGGCGGCGGAGGCCGAGGTGTTGCCCGTGGAGGCGCAGATGACGGCCCGCGCGCCCTCCTCCTTCGCCCGGGAGATGGCCATCGTCATCCCGCGGTCCTTGAAGGAGCCGGTCGGGTTGGCGCCCTCGACCTTGAGGTAGACCTCGCAGCCGGTGCGCTCGGACAGCACCTGGGCCGGGACCAGCGGCGTGCCGCCCTCCAACAGGGTGACCACCGGGGTGGCCGCGGTGACCGGCAGGCGGTCCCGGTACTCCTCGATCAGGCCGCGCCACTGGTGGGTGTGCGCGCCTCGGACGACGTTCTCGGCAACGGCGTTCATGGCTGGTTCCTTATTCCCCTTCGACCCGCATGATGCTGGCCACGTCCCGCACGCTGTCCAGCGCGCGGAGCTTGTCGACCGTCGCCGACAGCGCGGCGTCGGTGGCACGGTGGGTGACCACGACGAGCGAGGCGTCGCCGTCGCGGCCCTGCTGGCGCACGGTGTCGATGGACACCCCGTGCTCGGCGAAGACGGACGCCACCTGGGCGAGCACGCCCGCGCGGTCGTCCACGTCCAGGCTGACGTGGTAGCGGGTGACCACCTCGTCCATCGGCTTGGCCGGGAGCCGGGTGTACACCGAGTCACCGGGCCCCGTGGCGCCGGCCAGCTTGTTGCGGCAGACCGCGACCAGGTCGCCGAGCACCGCGGAGGCGGTCGGCGAGCCGCCCGCGCCGGGGCCGTAGAACATCAGCCGGCCGGCCGCCTCGGCCTCGACGAACACCGCGTTGTAGGCCTCGCGGACGGAGGCCAGCGGGTGCGACAGCGGGATCATCGCGGGGTGGACGCGCGCGGTGACGGACCCGCCGTCCGCGGCCCGCTCGCAGATCGCGAGCAGCTTGACCACGCAGCCCATCTCCTTGGCCGAGGCGATGTCGGCCGCCGTCACCTCGGTGATGCCCTCGCGGTAGACGTCCGCCGCGGTGACCTTGGTGTGGAAGGCGATGCCGGCCAGGATCGCGGCCTTGGCGGCGGCGTCGAAGCCCTCGACGTCGGCCGTCGGGTCGGCCTCGGCGTAGCCCAGCGCGGTGGCCTCCTCCAGCGCCTCCGAGTAGCCGGCGCCGGTGGTGTCCATCTTGTCGAGGATGAAGTTGGTGGTGCCGTTGACGATCCCCAGCACCCGGTTGACCTTGTCGCCCGCGAGGGACTCGCGCAGCGGGCGCAGCAGCGGGATCGCGCCCGCCACCGCGGCCTCGTAGTACAGGTCCACCCCGGCCGCGGCGGCCGCGGCGTGCAGCTCGGTGCCGTCCTTGGCGAGCAGCGCCTTGTTGGCGCTGACCACCGAGGCGCCCCGCTGGAAGGCGGAGAGGATCAGCGACTTGGACGGCTCGATGCCGCCCACCACCTCGACCACCACGTCGATGTCGCCCCGGTTGACCAGGGCCTCGGCATCGGTGGTGATCAGGTGCTCGGGGACGCCGGGCCGGGCGCGCCCGGCCCGGCGCACCGCGATCCCGGCCAGCTCGACCGGAGCGCCGATGCGAGCGGCGAGGTCGTCGGCCGTCGTCGTCATGATGCGCGCCACCTCGGAGCCCACCACACCACAACCCAGCAACGCCACCTTCAGCGGGCGCGTACGCATCATCCGACTCCGCTCTGCCTTCATCTGCTTCGTGTTTCCGGCGGGATTTCCTGGACCACCGGAAAATTCGGTCCGTACCAGTCTCCGGGACTTTCCGTACGGATCTACGGTCGTTCCATGATCTGAGACGAGGATTTCGTCATCCGATATCCAGACGCAGGAGATCCTCCTCCGTCTCGCGCCGGACGATCACCCGCGCCGCGCCGTCCCTGACGGCGAGCACGGGGGGCTTGAGGGCGTGGTTGTAGTTGCTCGCCATCGACCGGCAGTAGGCGCCGGTGGCGGGCACCGCGATCAGGTCGCCCGCGGCCAGGTCGGCCGGCAGGAAGGCGTCCCGCACGACGATGTCGCCGGACTCGCAGTGCTTGCCGACCACCCGCACCAGCATCGGTTCGGCCTCGCTGGTGCGCGACACCAGCGCCACCGAGTACTCGGCGTCGTAGAGCGCGGTGCGGATGTTGTCGGACATCCCGCCGTCCACGCTGACGTAGGTGCGCAGGCCCTCCAGCGGCTTGACGGTGCCCACCTCGTACAGGGTGAACGCCGTCGGGCCGACGATCGCCCGGCCCGGCTCCACGCTCAGCCGGGGGGCGTCCAGGTCGGCGGCGGCGCACTCGCGGCGGACGATGCCGGCCAGCGCGGCGGCGATCTCGGCCGGCTCGCGCGGGTCGTCCTCGCTGGTGTAGGCGATGCCCAGGCCGCCGCCGAGGTCGATCTCGGGCAGCTGGACGCCGTGCTCGTCGCGGATCTCCGCGAGCAGGCCGACCACCCGGCGGGCGGCGACCTCGAAGCCCGCCATGTCGAAGATCTGCGACCCGATGTGCGAGTGGATGCCGCGCAGCTCCAGGCTGTCGTGGCCGAGCACCCGGCGCACCGCCTCGGCGGCCGCGCCGCCGTTCAGCGAGAGGCCGAACTTCTGGTCCTCGTGCGCGGTGGCGATGAACTCGTGGGTGTGCGCCTCGACGCCGACGGTGATCCGGACCAGCACCGGCTGGCGCACGCCCTGGCGGGCGGCGATCGCGGCCAGGCGCCCGATCTCCTCGTAGGAGTCGACCACGATGCGCCCGACGCCGCTCTTCACCGCGTGTTCGAGCTCGTCCGGCGACTTGTTGTTGCCGTGCAGCGCGAGCCGCTGCGGCGGCATCCCGGCGGCCAGCGCGACCGCCAGCTCGCCCGGGCTGCACACGTCGAGGTTGAGGCCCTCCTCGTGCAGCCAGCGCACCACGGCCTTGGAGAGGAAGGCCTTTCCGGCGTAGTACACGTCCGCCTCGGTGCCGAAGGCGTCCCGCCAGGCGCGCGCCCGGCTGCGGAAGTCCTCCTCGTCCAGCACGTAGGCGGGGGTGCCGAACTCGGCGGCCAGCCGCCGGACGTCGACCCCGCCGACGGTGGCCACGCCGTCGGCGTCACGGGTGACGGTGCGCGACCAGACCTTCGGATCGAGCGCGTTCAGGTCGGCGGGCGGGGCCTGGTAGTGGCCCTCGGGCAGGACGTCGCCGTGGCGGGGCCCTGCGGGGTGTGCGGAGCGACTCATGCTGTGTGCCAGTCCATTCGAGGCCTATGGCGAGGGGCGGCGACGGTCCCCGTTGACCGTCAGCCGCCCCCGCCGTGCGCTTGGGGGTGGTGCCTACATCCGCTCGGGCGCCGTCACGCCCAGGAGCGTGAGGCCGTTGGCGAGCACGGTGCGCGTCGCCTCGACCAGCCAGAGGCGGGCGCGGTGCGTGTCGGTGAGCTCCTCGTCGCCCTTGGGCAGGAACATGCAGTTCTCGTACAGGCGGTGGTACTTGCCCGCGAGGTCCTCCAGGTAGCGCGCGACCCGGTGCGGCTCGCGCAGCTCGCCCGCCGTGGCCAGCACGCGCGGGAACTCCGCGAGGTGGCCGAGCACGTCGGACTCCCACTCGGTGGCGAGCAGCTCGGGTTTGAACTGCTCGGCCGTGCCCTTGTCCACGCCCAGCTCGGCGGCCTTGCGGGCGACGCCGCACATCCGGGTGTGGGCGTACTGGACGTAGAAGACCGGGTTCTCGTTGGTCTGGCTGGTGAGGACGTTGATGTCCAGCGTGATCGTGGAGTCCGTGGAGGAGCGCGCCAGGGTGTAGCGGGCGGCGTCGACGCCGATCCACTCGACCACGTCGTCGATCGTGATGATGTTGCCCGCACGCTTGGACATGCGGACCTCTTCGCCGTCGCGAAGCATCTTCACGAACTGGCCGATCCTGATCTCGATGTTGCGGTCCATGTCGTCGCCCGCGCAGGCCGCGATGGCCTTGAGGCGGTTGACGTAGCCGTGGTGGTCGGCGCCCAGCATGTAGAGCGCGACCTCGGCGCCGCGGTCCCGCTTGGAGAGGTAGTACGCGGCGTCGGCGGCGAAGTAGGTCGTGTCGCCGTCGGCCTTGACCAGGACGCGGTCCTTGTCGTCGCCGAAGTCGGTGGTGCGCAGGAAGACCGCGCTGTCCTTCTCGAAGACGTGGCCCTGCTCGCGCAGCCGCTCGATGGCCTTCCCGACGGCGCCCGAGTCGTGCAGCGTCCTCTCCGAGAACCACACGTCGAAGTGGGTGCCGAACTCGTCCATCGAGCGCTTGATGTCGGCCACCATGAGCTTGAGGCCCTCGGTGCGGAAGACCTCCAGCTGCTCGGCCTCGGGCAGGTCGAGCACGCCGGGCACGGCGTCGGTGAGGGCCTTGGCGATGTCGACGATGTACTCGCCGACGTAGCCGCCCTCGGGCACCTCGCGGCCGTTCGCGGCGGCCTGCAGCGAGGCGGCGAACTTGCTGATCTGCACGCCGGCGTCGTTGAGGTAGTACTCGGTGGTGACGTCGGCGCCGGAGGCCCGCAGCACCCGCGCCAGCGAGTCGCCGACGGCGGCCCAGCGGACGCCGCCGATGTGGATCGGGCCGGTCGGGTTGGCGGAGACGAACTCCAGGTTGATCTTCAGGCCCTTGAGGGCGTCGTTGCGGCCGTAGGCCTCGCCCGCCTCGACGACGGTGCGCGCCAGCGCGCCCGCGGTGGCGGTGTCCAGGGTGATGTTCAGGAAGCCCGGACCGGCGATGTCGACCCGGGCGACGCCGGTGATCCCTCGCAGGCGGTCGGCCAGCAGTTCGGCAACGGCTCGCGGCGGCTTGCCGGCCGCCTTGGCGAGCTGGAGGGCCACGTTGGTCGCGTAGTCGCCGTGGTCCCTGTTCTTGGGCCGCTCGACCGTCACGTGCTCGGGCACGGCGACGGCCAGCTCGCCCGCCTCGACGGCGGAGCTCACTGCGGCCTGGATTGCCTGGGAAAGGTCTGCGGGGGTCACGACGCCAAGCGTAGGCGAGACGGGGGGCCCGCCCGCCACCCGGTTTGCCCGTCGAGACGCCGGTGCGCCGTGGTTACGGGCCCTGGGCCCCGGTCGGTGCGCCGTGTTCGCTCAGGGCGAACAGCGGCGGGGCGGCCCGGCGGCCGGGCCCTCGAACCGCCCGGTGGAGCGCATCAGGCGCCGGACCAGCGCCACCAGGTCGGCCGGGTCGAAGGGCTTGCCCAGGTAGCCGTCCACCCCGACCGTCTCCCCCAGGTCGAGGTCCGCCGGGGTGCAGGCGCTCACGATCGCGATCGGCAGTCCGCAGGTGTCCGGCGTCGCGCGCAGCCGGGCCGCCGTCCGCAGGCCGTCCAGCCGCGGCATCACCACGTCCAGCGTCACCACGTCGGGCCGCACCCGGCGGACGACCTCCAGGCACTCGGCGCCGTCGGCGGCGGTCACCACCTCGAAGCCTTCGAGCTCCAGGTTGACCCTGATCAGCTGGCGGATCACCTCGCTGTCGTCCACCACGAGGACCCGCCCGGACACTCCCGACACCTCACCGAGGGTATCGGCGGCCCCGCCGCCCCGTCCGGCCTTTGGGCACTTCCGCTCCCCCGCCGCCCCCGGCCGCTCCCCCCGCCGGGAACGCGGCTCGGACGATCTTCCGGGAAACCCGTGCACGGGCCGGTGGTTTCACCTGCTACTGTTCTTCATGTCGGAAGCGCGAGCGGCCGACAGGCCAGCAGGCCCCCGTAGCTCAGGGGATAGAGCACCGCCCTCCGGAGGCGGGTGCGTAGGTTCGAATCCTACCGGGGGCACTTCGCACGAAGTGCCACATGAGGCCCAGACCAGTGGAGTTGACCCACGGTTCTGGGCCTTCGTCGTGTTCCGGGGATGGTCGCCCGGAGCCCGCCGGGGGCGGGCCCGGGGCTCAGGCGGAGGCCTCGGCCTGGGTGTAGAGGTCCGCGATGGTGTGGTCGAAGTAGGCGCTGTACGAGGTGTCGTCGGTGTCGCCGCCCTGCTGGTAGCCCCCGATGGCGCCGACCACCTCGCCGGTGGCGGTGTCGATCCACGGCCCGCCGCTGGTGCCGGCCGGGTAGGCCGGGCACTGGATGACGCGCTGGTAGGCGCTCTGCCGGCCGGTGGTGTTGGTGCAGAGGCTGGGCTCCTCGGCGTCGGCCGGGTAGCCGTAGAGCCGGACGGTGGCCCCGAAGGGCTCGTCGGCCCCCAGCCGGTTGCCGCCGACCACGTCCTCGACGTTGCGCCCGCCGTTGGGGGCCGTCTCCAGGATCGCGAAGTCCTCGTCCACGTCGCCCTTCTGGGCCCAGCCGGCGGTGGTGTGGATCGCCGTCACCCGCCAGGCGCCGTACGGGGCGGAGCCGTCGCGGTAGCCGGGGACGAAGGTGACGCCGTCGGTGCTGCTGAGGCAGTGCGCGGCGGTCAGCAGCAGGTTGCCGGCGGGGCTGTGCAGCACGCTGGCGGTGCAGAAGTGGTGGCCGGCCTCGGCCGTGCCGCTGAACAGCGCGCCGACCGTCCCGGTCTCGCGGTCGCCGGCCGGGGCCGGAGCGGTGGTGCCGAGAACGGGGGCGGGGGCGGCCGTCGCGCCGGCCGCCGCCGGGGCGGTGGGGTCGCCCGGGGCGGCGGTGTCGGCCGCGGCGGCGCTCGGGCTGGCGGCGGGCGAGGGGGCGGCGACCCGCGCGGGCGCGGCCGCCGTCGCCGGGTCGGCGGCCTGGAGGGGCGCGGCGGCGCGGGTGCCGCGGGCCGCCTTCCCGGCGGCGGTGGTGTCGGACAGGTCCAGTCCGTGCGTCCCGGTCAGCACGGCGGCGACCGCCACCGCGCACAGTGCGGTGAACAGGGACGGGGCCAGCAGCCTGCGGCGGCGCGAGCTCTGGCGGCGGTGCTTGCCCATGCCTGGTTCTCCTGCCGGGGCGTTCGGGGGGCGGCGTTCGGTGCACGACTATGGCGCCTCAGCCTCGAAAGGGCGTGACGGGCTCCTGGGAGCTCGATGAGAAACCCGTCGCCCGCCCGCGCCCCCCGGCCGTCACCGGGTGGCGAGCACGGCGTCCAGCTCGGCGGCGCCGACGAAGGCGGTGTGCGTGCCGGCGGCGGTGCAGGCGAAGGCACCGGCCACCGTACCGGCCCGGGCGCAGTCCAGCGGCGAACGACCCCGGAACCACGCGTACAGGAAGCCGGTCACGAAGGCGTCCCCGGCGCCGTTGGTGTCCACCACCGGGCGCCCCGGGTCGACGGCCGGCAGGTGGCGCGGCTCGGGGTCGTCCCGGGTGAGCAGGTGGCAGCCGGCGGCCCCGGCGGTGGCGACGACCACCCGGGCGCGCCCCTCCGCGAGGATCGCCCGCATCACCTCCTCGTGCCGCCCGGGGCAGCCGGCCGCGGAGAGGAAGACCAGGTCGGCGCCGAGCGCGTACTCCCGGTGGTACGGCTCGACGCCGTCCCAGTCGTGCAGGTCGGTGGAGGTGGTGCGGCCGAGGCGGCGCAGGTCCTCGCCCATGTCCCGGTTGACGCCGGTGATGGACAGGTGGACGTGCCGGCTGCGCTCGGCGTACGGCAGGTAGAACTCGCGCGGCAGCCGCAGGTCGGCCGGGTGGCGGGCGTCGAAGAAGGAGAACCGGCGGCCGACCGCGTCCACCAGGTTGACGCCCCGCGGAGTGCCGTGCGGGCTCACCCGGTACGCGAAGTGCAGGCCGTGGCGCGCGTAGTGGGCGCGGACCAGCTCACCCTGCGGGTCGTCGCCGAGGAAGTCGACGAACGCGGTGCGCAGGCCGAGGTGGTGGGCGCCGAGGGCGACGCCGTTGCCGGTGTGGCCGACGTAGTCGTGCACCGGTCCGACGAGCTGGGAGTCGCCGGGCGGGACCTCCAGCCGCTCGACCCGGACGATGGTGTCCACGCCGGCACCGCCGACGACGAGCAGGTCGAACTCGGGCAGCACGGCGCCTCCTTGATCCCGGACGGTGCCAGGAGTCAAGCAGGCGCCGGAGGTTGACTGCAAGACCTTGCTGCAAATTTCAGTCGCCCGGTGGCCGCTCCCGCCCCGCCTCCGCCCGGCCCTCGGCCCCCGTCCCGGGGTTCGCCCGGACGTCGGCCCGGGCGACGGCCCGCGGGCTCGGCCGCCCGTCCACCGCCGCGCCGGCGGACCCCGCCCGCGCGGCACCCCCGACCGCGCCGCCCTCGACGGCGGCGGCCTCGACCGCGGTGGCCTCACCGCGCTCCGGTCGGTGGTCGACCAGCAGCACCGCGACCAGCGCGGCCAGCAGCAGCACGCCCGTCGCCACCCAGGTCGCGACCACGTAGCCGTGCACCGCGCCCTGCGCCCGCACCACCGGGTCGGAGGCGACCCGGGTGGCCAGGAAGCCCGCCGTGGCGCTCGCGGCGACCGTGTTCAGCAGCGCCGTGCCGACCGAACCACCCACCTGCTGGGCGGAGTTGATGGTGGCCGAGGCCGCGCCGGCCTCGTTCGGGGCGACCCCGAGGGTGGCCAGGCTCATGGCCGGCATGAACACCAGGCCCATGCCGAGGCCGATCAGCAGCTCCGCGGGCAGCACCATGCCGGCCCACGGACTGTCCACCCGCATCCCGGTCAGCCAGGCCATGCCGCCCGCGGCGAGCAGCAGGCCGGGGCCGATCAGGTTCCGGGACGGCACCCTGGTCATCATCCGGGCCGCGAAGCCCGTCGAGCTCAGGATGATGGCGCCCGTCATGGGCAGGAAGGACAGCCCGGACACGATCGGCGAGAAGTGCTTGATGGCCTGGAGGTAGTACGTCAGGAACAGGAACAGGCCGAACATCCCGACCATCGCCAGGCCGACCGAGAGCGCGCCGCCGCCCCGGTTGCGGTCGGCCACGACGTGCACCGGCAGCAGCGGGTGCGCGCTGCGGCGTTCGACCAGGACGAACACCGCGAGCAGCGCGGCGCCGAGCACCAGCGAGCCGAGCACCAGGCCGTCGCTCCACCCCCGGTTCACGGCCTCGGAGGTGCCGTAGACGATCGCGAGCAGGCCGCCGCAGCCGAGCAGCGCTCCGGGCAGGTCCAGCGGCATCCGGCGGGCCTTCCCGACGTGGTCGCGGTGCAGCACGCTGAAGGCCGCGAAGGCGGTGACGGCGGCGATCGGCACGTTGACGAACAGGCACCAGCGCCAGTCCAGGTACTCGGTCAGCAGCCCGCCGGCGATGAAGCCGATCGCGGAGCCGCCGCCGGCGATGGCGCCGAAGATGCCGAAGGCCGTACTGCGTTCGCGGGGGTCGGAGAAGGTGGTGGAGAGCAGCCCCAGCGCGGAGGGGGCGAGCAGGGCGCCGAACGCGCCCTGGAGGGCGCGGGCGCCGAAGAGCATGGCGGGGCTGACCGCCGCACCGCCGAGGGCGGAGGCGAGCGCGAAGCCCAGCAGGCCGACGGTGAAGACGCGCTTGCGGCCGAAGAGGTCGCCCAGCCGGCCGCCGAGCAGCAGCAGGCCGCCGAAGGCGAGCGTGTAGGCGGTGATCACCCACTGCCGGTCGGCGTCCGAGATGCCCAGGTCCCGCTGGGCGGACGGCAGTGCGATGTTCACGATGGTGATGTCGAGCACGATCATGAGCTGGGCGGTGGCGATGACTGCCAGCGCCCACCAGCGGCGACGGTCCGCGTCCTCATGACTGCCGACGGTGTGTGCAGTCACTGGTCGAGCCTTCCGGAGTGGGGCGGAAAGGTCACGCAGTCGCCTTCCAGCCAAACCCCGCTCCGGACGGATGGCAAGGAAAGACCTCACCAAATGTGACATCCCGGGCGAAAGCACCGGGCCCCCGGGACTCCGGACGGAGCCCCGGGGGCCTGGTCCCGCGGTGGTCGGAGCGCCGCGGGGCCGGCGCGCCGCGATCAGAGCGCCGAGAGCTCCGCGACGAGGTCGTCCAGCCCCAGCGAGCCCTGCGAGAGCGCCGCCATGTGCCAGGCCTTGAGGTCGAACTCCTCGCCGCGCGCCTCGTGCGCCGCCTTCGCCGCCGCGCGTCCGCGCAGCCAGGCGCGCTCGCCGAGCTTGTAGCCGATCGCCTGGCCGGGCAGGCCCAGGTAGCGGACCAGCTCGCTGTCCAGGAAGTCCGCGGACAGGCCGCAGTACAGGCCGAAGAACTCCCGGGCGTGCTCCGGGGCGACCGGCTCGCCCGGCCGGTACGGGGAGTCCGCCGGGAAGTCCAGGCCCACGTGCATGCCGATGTCGACGATGACCCGCAGCGCGCGCATCATCTGCGCGTTGAGGTAGCCCAGGCGGTGGCCCGGGTCGGTGAGGTAGCCGAGCTCGTCCATCAGGCGCTCGGCGTACAGCGCCCAGCCCTCCAGGTTGGCGCTCACCCCGCCGATGCTCACCTGGTAGGTGGAGAGCCGGTCGGCGACGTAGTTCCACTGCGCGAGCTGGAGGTGGTGGCCCGGGACGCCCTCGTGGTACCAGGTGGAGACCAGGTCCCACACCGGGAAGCTGTCCCGGCCGACCAGCGGCAGCCAGGTCCGCCCGGGCCGGCTGAAGTCCAGCGAGGGCGCGGTGTAGTACGGCGCGGCGGCGCTGCCGGCCGGGGCGATCCGCGACTCGACCCGGGTGACCGGCTCGGCGAGGTCGAAGTGGGTGCCCTGGAGGTCCCGGACGGCCTGGTCCATCAGGCCCTGGAGGTACTCCCGGGCCGCCTCGGCGCCCTCGATGGCCGGGCCCTCCGTCTCCAGCCAGCGCATCGCCGCCAGCGGACCGGCACCCGGCAGGACCTTCTCGGCCTCGGCCTCCATCTGCGCCAGCAGGTCGTGGAACTCGCTCCACGCCCAGGCGTAGGCCTCGTCGAGGTCGAGGTCGGCGCCCGTCCAGTAGCGCACCCAGCGGACGTAGCGCTCCCGGCCCACGGTGTCCGGGGCGCCGGCCACGGCCGGGCCGTACACGTCGCGCAGCCAGTCGCGCAGCCGGGCCAGCGCCGCGGCGGCGGCCACCGCCTGCTCCGTCAGAGCGGGGCGCACGCCCTCCGGCGCGGCCTGGACGAACTGGCCGAACCAGCCGCCGGGGACCCGCTCCTCCTGCGGCGTGTCCTCGCCCAGCCACTCGGCGAACTGCCCGAGCACCGTGGCCACCTGGCGCGGGCCGGAGAGCAGGCCGCGCTCGACGCCCTCCGCCAGCGTCCGCCGGTACTGCTCGAACGCCGTCGGGACCTTCGCCAGACGGCGGCCGATCACCTCCCACTGCTCCTCGGTGTCCGTCCCCATCAGGGTGAAGGACTCCCGCAGGTCGTGCACCGGGGAGCCGAGGTTGCGCAGCGAGCGGAAGCCCTCCCCCGCCTCGTGGACGGCGAGTTCGGCGGTCAGCCGCTCGCGCAGCAGCCGGGCGCAGCGGCGCTCGGCCTCGTCCTCGGCCGCGCCGGCCCGCTCGGCCTCGTCGAGCTTCGCCAGGGTGCGGCGGGCGAGGTCGGCGAGGGCCTCGGGCCCGGCCGGGGAGAGGTCGGGCAGCCGGTCGTCATCGGGGTTGAGGCCGAGGTAGACCGCGGTCAGCGGGTCGAGCTCGGCCAGCTCGCGGACGTGGTCGTCGGCGATGCGGCGAGGGGTGGCGCCATCGGCGGTGATCAGTTCTTCACGCATCCGGCCATCATGGCGCGGTGGGGCGGCTTTGCAACCCCTTTGCGGGCCGCACCGCCCGCGGAACTCCGTCCGGCGCGACAGGATCCGATCCGTCCGACGCCCATTACGCTGGCCGCCATGGAAGCCAGCCCCACCCCCACCACCGGCCGGCCGTCCGCCCCGGCCGACCCCGGGCCGCGCCCGCGCCGCACCGGCTACCGGCGGCTGCCGGTCCAGCAGCGGCGCGAGCAGCTGATCGCCGTCGCCCTGGAGCTGTTCGCCTCCCGGCCGCCGGAGGAGGTGAGCCTGGACGACGTCGCCGAGGCCGCCGGGGCCTCCCGACCGCTGGTGTACCGCTACTTCGCGGGCGGCAAGCAGCAGTTGTACGAGGCCGCGCTGCGCACCGCGGCGGACGAGCTGACCAGCCGCTTCGCGGTGCCGGTGCGCGGGCGGCCGTCCGAGCAGCTGGCCGCGGTGCTGGACGGCTACTTCGCCTTCGTGGTCGAGCACGACGCGGGCTACTCGGCGCTGCTGCGCGGCGGTTCGGTGGTGGAGACGGCCCGCACCTCGGCGATCGTGGACGACGTCCGGCGGGTGGCACTGCGCCGCACGCTGCGCCACCTGGGCGTGCGGGACGCCGGGCCGCGGCTGACGCTGCTGGTGCGCTCGTGGATCGCGGTGGTCGAGGGCGCGTCGCTGAGCTGGCTGGACGAGGGGCGCGCGGTGCCGGTGGCGGAGCTGCGCGACTGGCTGGTGGACCAGTTCACCGCGATGGCGGCGGCGACGGCGCTGCACGACCCGCAGACGGCCGAGGTGCTGGCGGGGTTGCTGGCGCTGGAGGGCCCGCGGCCGGAGCGGGTGGAGCGGCTGCGGGCGGTGCTGGGCACCGGGTGAGGGCGCGGGCGGAGCCGGCCCGCGGCGGGGCTCCCGACCCCCGTGCCAAGGGTCGGGCGGCCTTCGCGGTCAGGCCTTGCCGAGCACCTGGCGCTGGCGGCCGAGCCCGTCGATCTCGATCTCGACCACGTCGCCCGGGGCGAGGAACGGGGTGCCCGGGCGGCCCAGGGTGACCCCGGCCGGGGTGCCGGTGATGAGGACGTCGCCGGGCTCCAGCACCATGAACCGGCTGGCGTAGCGGACCAGTTCGAGCACCGGGAAGACCATCTCGGCGGTGCTGCCGTGCTGCCGCTGCTCGCCGTTGACCCACAGCCGCAGGGTCAGCGCCTGCGGGTCGGCCACCTCGTCGGGGGTGACCAGCCAGGGCCCGAGCGGGGTGAAGGTCTCCGCCGACTTGCCCTTGTCCCACTGGCCGCCGCGCTCGAACTGGAAGGCCCGCTCGGTGACGTCGTTGGCGATCGTGTACCCGGCGATCACCCCGGCCGCCTCGGCGTGCGAGTCCAGGTAGCGGGCGGTGCGGCCGATCACGACCGCCAGCTCGGCCTCGTAGTCGGTCTTCTCGCCGTCGCGCGGCACCAGCACCTCGTCGTACGGGCCGACCACGGTGGAGCCCGGTTTGAGGAAGACCACCGGCTCGGCCGGGATCGCGGCCCCGGCCTCGGCCGCGTGGTCGCGGTAGTTGAGCCCGATGCCGACCACCTTGCCCGGCCGGGGCACCGGGGCGCCCACCCGCAGGCCGTCCAGGTCGACGACCGGCAGGGCGCCGGCGGCCGCCTCCCGGGCCAGCGCGGCCTGGTCCAGCCCGGCCAGGAACGCCCCGTCGAGGTCGCGGGTCCGCCCCGAGAGGTCGTACGCGGTGCCGTCCTCCCCCAGGAGGACCGGGCGCTCGGCGCCCACGGGTCCGACGCGCAGGAGCTTCATCGTTCCGTCACCAGCCTTTCGTCGCAGCTCGTCGGGGCGGCGCGGACGCCGCTCCGAGTCCGGCAACGAGGTATACCAACGCGCGGGGGCGGCGGACCAGAGCGTCCCGGTGGGCGAAATCCTCCCGGTTCGCCCACCCTCCGCGCCCCCGGCTCGGCGGCCCGCACGGTTGACACCCGGCGCCCCGGCCGGGTCAGTCCCCCCGGCCGGGCTCCAGCAGCGCCCCCAGCCCGAGCCCGCGCGGCCGGCCCGGGCCGAGCCGGGCGGCCTCCCGCTGCCAGTGCGCGAGGTCCCGCCGGGCGTCCGCCCGGGCCTCCGGGGTGGCGCCGGGCGCCTGGGCCAGCTCGTCCAGCAGCTCGACGGCGGCGCCCGGGCTGCCGTCCCTGGCCAGCCAGAGGGCCAGGTCGTGGCAGGTGCGCAGGGTACGCGGGTCCTCGGGGCCGCAGATCCGGGCGAAGTCGGGGACGAGGGCGGCGAGGATCTCCACCGCCTCCGCCGCCTCGCCGGCCTCGCCGTGCCGCCAGGCCCGGTCGGCCCGCCGGCGCAGCTGCTCCGGGCTGCGGTCGTCCGGGCGCAGCATCCCGGGCCGCACGCCGCGCAGCCGCTCCAGCACCTCGGCGGCGCCGGACGGCCGGTCCTCGGGCCGCTTGGCGAGCAGCTGGGCGACCAGCGCGGCCAGCGCCGGGTCCTTGCTGCGCACCCGGGGCGGGACCTCCTCCAGGTGCTTGTACATGTACTCGGCGGCCGAGGCGGCCCGGAACGGGCGGGCGCCGGTGCAGACCTCGTACAGCATGACGCCGAGCGCGTAGAGGTCGGCCCGCCCGTCCACCGCGCCGCCGGACCAGCACTCCGGCGCCAGGTACGGGACGGTGCCGACCACGTTGCCGGTGGAGGTGAGCCGGACGGTCTGGGTGACCAGCCGGGCGATGCCGAAGTCCAGGACCTTGGCCCGCTCCTCCCCCGCCCCGATCATCACGTTCTCGGGCTTGATGTCCCGGTGGACGATCCCCGAGCGGTGCGCGGCGTCCAGCGCCTTGCACACGTGCCGCATCCAGCGCAGCGCCTGCTTGTGGTCCGGCGGGCCCGCCTTGAGCACCTCGGACAGCACCCGGCCGCGGACCAGCTCCATCACCAGGTACGGGATCCTGGCGGAGGCCGTCTCGGTCCAGCCGTAGTCGTACACGGTCACGATGTGCTGGTTGTTGAGGCCGCCGGCCGTCCGGGCCTCGCGGACGAACCGGCTGACCGCCTCCCGGTCGGTGGCGTGCTCGGCGAGCAGCACCTTGACCGCGACCTCCCGGTCGATGGTCGTGTCGGTCGCCCGCCAGACCACGCCGAACCCGCCCCTGCCCAGCTTCTGCTCCAGCCGGAAGCGACCGCCGAGCACCTCGCCCTTCTCCATGCCCTCCCCCAACCCGACCGCGCCCGCCCGGAGCTCTCCGGGCGGGGGGTCACCATAGCGGCGGGCGGGGACGAACAGGTGAACGGGCCCGCCCCGGGGCTACGGATTCGACTTGGGCAGCCCGGGCGGGTTGATCTCGGAGGCCGGGACGGCCTCGGCGTCCAGGCCCCAGCGCTTGAGCACCTGCCCGTAGCTGCCGTTCCTGATCACCTCGTCGATCGCCCCGTGCAACGCCTTGACCAGCCCGTTGTCCTTCTTCGTGGTCGCCGCGATCTTGCCGAGGACGTCCGCGCCGCCGCCCGAGTAGGTGCCGACGACCTCGGTCTCGCCGGTCTGCACGGCGTGGAAGGCCAGACTGGGGTTGGGGCCGGTGTAGACCTCGATCCGGCCGGAGGAGAGCGCCAGGTAGTACTCGGTGCCCTGGAAGTACTTGATGTCGATCGGCTTGCGGCCGTTCCTGACGTTCTCCTCGCTCCAGGCGACCAGCAGCTTCTCCTGGTTGGTGCCGGTGGCGACACCGACCGTCTTCCCGGCGAGGTCCGCGGCGCCGGTGACCCTGAGCCCGCTGCCCTTCCTCGCCTCGAAGCCCAGGACGTCCAGGCGGTAGGTGGCGAAGTCGTACTTCTCCTTGCGCGCCTCGGTGACGGTGATGTTGGACAGGCCGACGTCGTACTTGCCGCTGTCCAGGCCGACGAAGATGTTCTCCCAGGAGACCGGGTTGAACTCGACCCGCAGGCCCAGCACGTTGCCGATCAGCCAGGCGAGGTCCGGCTCGACGCCGATGATCGTCTTGTCGTCGTTCGCGTAGAAGTCCAGCGGCGGGGTGGTGCCGATCGAGTCGACGACGGTCAGCGTCCCCTTTCTCCTGATCTCCTCCGGGACGAGCGCGGCGATCGCGTCGACCCTGGGCGTGGTGATCCTGGCCTGGTCCGGCGACAGGTTCACCACCGTGCCGTCCGGCGCGGTGGTGCCGCGGGCCGGGGCGAGCTCCGCGGACGCGCCCGTGGCGGAGCCGCCGCAGCCGGCCAGGACGAGGGCGGCGGCGACCGCGCCGGCGGCGGCCACGAGGGCGCGACGGGGTAGGGACATGGCGGAACTCCTGATCGGTGGAAGGGGGTTGGCGGGGGGAAGGTCAGAGGACCTTGGCCAGGAAGGCCCGGGTGCGCTCGTGCCGCGGCCGGTCCAGCACCTCGGCGGGCGGGCCCTGCTCGACCACCACGCCGCCGTCCATGAAGACCACGGTGTCGGCGACCTCGCGGGCGAAGCCGATCTCGTGGGTGACCACGATCATCGTGGTGCCGCTGCGGGCCAGGTCCCTGATGACGTCCAGCACCTCGCCGACCAGCTCCGGGTCGAGCGCCGAGGTCGGCTCGTCGAACAGCAGCACCTTCGGCTCCAGCGCCAGCGCCCGGGCGATCGCCACCCGCTGCTGCTGCCCGCCGGACAGCTGCCGGGGGTACGCGGCGGCCTTGTCGGCCAAGCCGACCCGCTCCAGCAGCGCCAGCGCCGTCGCCCGGGCCTCGGCCCTGGGGCGGCGCAGCGCGGCGACCGGCGCCTCCACCAGGTTCTCCAGCACGGTGAGGTGCGGGAACAGGTTGAAGCTCTGGAACACGAAGCCGATGCCGGTGCGCTGGCGCAGCACCTCGCGCTCCCTGAGCTCGTACAGCCGGTCGCCGGAGCGGCGGTAGCCGATCAGCTCGCCGTCGATGGCGACGTGCCCGCGGTCCAGCTTCTCCAGGTGGTTGATGGCGCGCAGCAGGGTGGACTTGCCGGAGCCGGACGGGCCGAGCACCACCGTCACCGAGCCGGCCGGGACGTCCAGGTCGACCCCGCGCAGCACCTCCAGCTTGCCGAAGCTCTTGTGCAGGCCGCGGACCTGCACCATCGGCGCGGCCGGGGCCGGGGCGGCCGGGGTCGGGTCGGGCTTCGCCAGGGTGGTCACGACTGTCCTCCGGGGGTACGGGCGGCGGCGGGCCGGGTGCGGTCCGGCAGGCTCCGGGCGAAGGCCCGGACGCGCTGCCACGGGGTGGGCGGCGGGGTGCGCTGCGCGCCGCGGGCGAAGTGGCGCTCGACGTAGTACTGGCCGACCGAGAGCACCGTGGTCAGCAGCACGTACCAGACCGTGGCGACCATCAGCAGCGGCACCACCCGGCCGGTGCGGCCGTAGACCACCTGGGCCTGGTAGAAGAGCTCGCCGATGGCCATCACGTAGACCACCGAGGTGCCCTTGAGCAGCGAGACCACCTCGTTGGCGGCGGCCGGCAGGATGGCCCGCATGGCCTGCGGCAGCACGATCCGCAGGCCCTGCCGCCAGCGCGGGATGCCCAGCGCGGCGGCGGCCTCCCGCTGGCCGGCGTCCACCGCGATGATGCCGCCGCGGATGATCTCGGCGGCGAAGGCGGCCTGGTGCAGTCCGAGGCCGAGCACCGCGGCGCCCAGCGCGCCGAGCACCCCGACCGTCTCGACCTCGCCGAAGGTCGGGCCGAAGGGGATGCCGAACCCGAACCGCTTGTACAGGTAGGACAGGTTGAACCAGAACACCAGCTGGACGATCAGCGGGATGGAGCGGAACACCCACACGTACGCCCAGGCGATCGACCGCAGGACCGCGCTGCGGGACAGCCGCATCGCGGCCACCGCGGTGCCCAGCGCGAAGCCCAGCACCGTGCCGTAGGCGGTGAGTTCGAGGGTCCGCCCGACCGCCCGCAGGATGGTGTCGGCGGTGAAGTAGAGCCGGAAGGTGGCCCAGTCCCAGCCGGGGTTGGTGGCCAGGCCGTGGGCGAACTGGGCGAGCACGACCAGCGCGGCGATCCCGGCGGCCCAGCGCCAGGGGTGCCGGACGGGGACGGTCCGCAGGCCGGCCAGTTCGTCGAGCCCCGGGGCGGCCGGGGCGGGCCCCGGCCGGGCCGGTGGTGCTTCGGTGCTGACGGTCATCGGGGGACTCCTTCGACGGGCCCTGCGCTCAGGCGTGTTCGGGCGGGCTGATCTGCGATTCCTTGATCGCCGACTCGGCGACCCCCCACTTGCGCAGGATCCGCTGGTACGTCCCGTCCTCGATCAGCTGGTTGACCGCCGCCTGGAGGGCCGGGGCGAGCTTCGAGCCCTTCTTCAGGGCGAAGCCGACGTCGAGGCGGTGGAACTCGTTCAGGAAGCGGGTCCCGGAGGCCTCCTGCGCGGCCTGGTGGCGCAGGCCGTTGATGGTGGACATCTCGATGTCCACCCGGCCCTGCTGGAGGCTGGTCAGCAGGGCGCCGCTCTCGCTGAACGCCTTGACCTCGTACGGCTTCCTCCCGGCCTCGGCGCAGGCGCTCCGCCGGCTGTTGAGGGTGGTCTCGAAGGTGGTGCCGGCGCCGGTGCCGACGGTCAGCCCGCACAGCTGGAGGAGGTCGGTGACGGGCTGGGCGGCGGTGTTGTCCTTCTTCACCGCGAAGCCCTGGCCGTCGTCGATGTAGGTGACGAAGTCGATGGTCTTCAGCCGGGCGGCGGTGACCCCGAAGTTGCCGGTGCCGACGTCGTACTTCCCGCTGTCCAGGGCGGGCAGGATGGTCTCGAAGGCGGCCGGTTCGCGCTGCACGGTCAGGCCGAGCAGCCGGGCGACGGCCTCGGAGACGTCCACGTCGATCCCGGCGGGCTTCCGGTCGGCCTGGTCGGTGTAGAAGGCGCTGGGCGGCGCGCCGAAGGCCGAGCCGAACTTCAGCGTGCCGGCCCTGCGGACCTCCTCGGGCAGCAGGGCGGCGGCGGCCTGCGAGGTGCGCAGGCCGGAGACGAGGTCCTCGGTGGCGGCGGCGGCCGGACCGCCCGCCGCGGCCGCGCCCGCGATCGTCGGGTCCGAGCCGCAGGCGGCCAGCGCCAGGACCGGCAGCAGGGCGGCGGTCGCGAGCAGGCGGCGGCGGACGGTGCTGGTTCTCACGGGGTGGTGCCTTTCAGCGGGTCGGGGCCAGGACGGGCGGGTGCTCCCCGACGGGCGGCTGCTCCCCGGGGGCGGGCAGCCGCTTCTCGAACGGGAGCGGGCCGATGGTCAGCGGATCGGCCGAGACGTCGAACAGCGGGGTGTAGCCGGCCGCCAGGTAGAGGTGCTTGGCCTCCGGCTGGCGCGGCCCGGTGGTCAGGTAGAAGCGGGTGTAGCCGGCCGCGGCCGCCGTACGCTCCAACTCGGCCAGCACCCGGCGGGCCAGGCCACGGCGGCGGTGCGCGGAGTGCGTCCACATCCGCTTCACCTCGGCGGTGTGGCCGTCGTAGCGCTTGTACGCGCCGCCGGCCACCGGCTCGCCGTCCTCCAGCAGGAGCAGCAGCACGCCGTGCGGCTCGGCGAAGGCCTCGCCCGGGTAGCGGGTCATCTCCCGGCGGGCCTCGGGGCCGTACCGGGAGACGTACTCGTGGGTGAGCTCGCGCAGCAGCGGCTCGACCAGCGGGTCGTCGATGGCGGCCTTGCGGAACTCCCAGCCGGGGACGGTGCCCGTGCCCGTGCCCGTGCCCGCGCGCGCCGCCCGGTCCGCGCTCACGCCTGCGCCGCGATCAGCTGGTGGCGGTCGCGCTCGGCCCGCTCGGCCCGTGCGGCCCGCTCGGCGTCCCGCTTGGCGACCTCCTCGCGGACGATCGGGATGACGTACCGGCCGAAGTCGATCGCGTCGTCCAGCAGGTCGTAGCCGCGCGCGGAGAGGATGTCCACGCCGAGGTCGTGGTAGTCGAGCAGCGCCTGGGCGACCGTCTCCGGGGTGCCGACCAGCGCGTTGGAGTTGCCCGCCCCGCCGGTGGCCGCGGCGGTCGGGGTCCACAGCGCGCGGTCGTAGCGCTCGCCGGCCTCGGCGATCTCGACCAGCCGCCGGGAGCCGGTGTTCTCGGGTGCCGCGGCCCCCGGGCCCGTCCCCGGCCGGTCGGCGCCCCGGCGGGCCCGGATCGCGGCCACCGTCCGGTGCGCCTTCTCCCAGGCCAGCTCCTCGGTCGGCGCGATGATCGGCCGGAACGCCACCTGGATCCGCGGCACGTCGGTGCGCCCGGCCGCGCGCGCCGCCTCCTTCACCCGCTCGATCTGCTCGGCGGTGCGGGCCAGCGGCTCGCCCCAGAGGCAGTAGATGTCCGCCTCGGCGCCGCCGACCGCGTAGGCCGCCTCCGAGGAGCCGCCGAAGGAGACCGCCGGGCGCGGCTGCTGGACGGGGAAGACGTCCGAGACGAAGTCGTTGAACCGGTAGTACGGGCCCTCGTGGTCGAAGGGCTCCCGGCTGGTCCAGGCCTTCTTGACGATGCCGATGTACTCGCGGGTGCGCTCGTAGCGCTGGTCCTTGGTCAGGAAGTCGCCCTCGCGCTGCTGCTCGTGGTCGTTGCCGCCGGTGATGAAGTGCACGGTCAGCCGGCCCTCGCTGATCCGGTCGAGCGTCGCGAAGGTCTTGGCCGCGAAGGTCGGGTAGGAGACGTTCGGCCGGTGCGCCAGCAGGATCTGGAGGCGGTCCAGGTGCGAGGCCAGGAAGGCCGCCGCGGCGGCCGGCTCCGGGGCGCCGGCCCCGTACGCGAAGAGCACCCGGTCCCAGCCGTGGTCCTCGTGCGCCCGGGCCAGCCGCAGGGTGTAGTCGCGGTCGAAGGCGGCGGTGGTGCGGGCGTTGCTCTCCGAACCGTCGCCGGTGGCGGCGATGCCGAGGAACTCGACGGGCATGGCGGAACCTTTCGGGTGGGTGGAAGTCCGGTGGGTCGCGGTCGGGCCGCGGGTGGACGGCGGACGGGCCGCGGCTCGGCCGGGGCACCTCCCGGCCGACGGCCGGGGACGCCGGAGCGGGCCGCGCCGGGGCGGCCGTCGGGCACGTGACGGGTGGACGTGGCAGGAGTGCGGCAGCGGACTGCCGGAACGCGGGAGGGCCGGAGCGCAGTGCGGAGTCGTCGGCGGCAGCGGGCGCCGGACGCGTCGCCGGGCGACGGCGACGGATCCGGCCGCGACGGGGCGGACCGAGGGAGGGCTCCCCGCCGGGGATCAGGCCGGACGGGCGGCCCGCTGCCGGGTCAGCCGCGACACGCCGCGGACCACACCCGACCGAAGTCGATGTGGTCGCGGGTGACCAGAGGCTGCTCGGCGTACATGGCCCCAAGTTGAACAGTCGACCGTTCGGTCCGTCAACCACCCATCATTGCCGAACTGTTGCGATCTCCTGTCGCTTTCCCGACGCGCCGCGACCGGCCCGTCCCCGCACTCCGGCCGCCCTTGACAGCCGTCGATCGCGCATGCGTACGATCAGCCCGGAGTGCAGTGCCCCGCGGCCGTGTTGAGGGACACGGGCCGCACCCGCGTACGTGACGACCGCCGTACCCCTCCCCGCCCGCACTCCGCCCAGGAGCCGCCCGCCATGGCCACCCCGCCGGACGTCCTGCCCGCCCCCTCCCTCCTCGACCGCCCCGCCGACCCGCCCGCCCCCGAGGCCCGGATCGTCGCCCGCCGCAAGCCCGGGCAGTGGGCCGCCGCCGCCGTCGCCCTGCTGCTGGCCGCGATGGCCGTCAACTCGGTGGTCCGCAACCGGGCCTTCCAGTGGGGCGTCGTCGCCGACTGGTTCACCGCCCGCTCGGTGCTCGACGGGCTCGCCCTGACCCTCTGGCTGACCGCCGCCACCCTCGCCCTGGGCTTCCTGCTCGGCACCCTGCTCGCCACCATGCGGCTGTCCACCAACCCGGTGCTGCGCACGCTGAGCTGGTGCTACGTCTGGGTGTTCCGCTCCACCCCGCCACTGGTGCAGCTGCTGTTCTTCTTCAACATCGGCGCGCTCTACCCGACCCTCGGCCTGGGCATCCCGTTCGGCCCCGAGTTCGTCACGGTCAAGACCGTCAACCTGATGGGCCCCACGCTCACCGCCGTCATCGGCCTCACCCTGCTGGAGACCGCGTACGCCGCCGAGGTGATCCGCGGCGGCATCCTCTCCGTGGACCGCGGCCAGCTGGAGGCGGCCGCCGCGCTCGGGCTCGGCCGGTGGCGGGTGCTGCGCCGGATCGTGGTGCCGCAGGCGATGCGGGCGATCGTGCCGAGCGCCGGGAACATGCTGATCGGCGCGCTCAAGGGCACCAGCATCGTCAGCGTGCTGGCCGTCTCCGACCTGCTCTACTCGGTGCAGCTGGTCTACCTCCAGTCGTACCGGGTCATCCCGATGCTGGTGGTCGCCACCCTCTGGTACCTGGTGGTCACCACCCTGCTGTCCGTCGGCCAGTACTACGTGGAACGGCACTTCGCCCGGGGCGCCGACCGCGACGGCCTGCCACCGACCCCGCTGCAACGCGCCCGCGCGGCCCTCGCGAAGGCGGCGCGGGCATGACGGCGCTCGTGATCGTCGGCGCCGGCCCGCGCGGCACCGCGCTGCTGGAGCGGATCGCCGCCAACGCCGCCGAACTCCTGCCCCCGGAGCGGCCGTTGGCCATCCACCTGGTCGACCCGTACCCGCCGGGCGCGGGCCGGATCTGGCGCCACGACCAGTCCCCGCTGCTGCGGATGAACTCGATGGCCGAGGACGTCACCATGTTCACCGACGAGCGCTCCACCCTCGAAGGGCCCGTCCGCCCCGGCCCCTCGCTGGCCGAATGGGCGCCCCGGCAGGAGGAGTTCGCGCCCTACCGGGAGGTCGCCGACCCGGCCGTCCGGGCCGAGCTGCGCACCCTCGCGCCCACCGACTTCCCCACCCGCCGGGCCCAGAGCGCCTACCTGGACTGGGTGTTCCGCCGCGCCGTGGCCGAACTGCCCGCGCACGTCACGGTCACCGTCCACCGCGACACCGTCCGGCGGATCGAGGGCCCGGCCGACGGCCCGCAGACCGTCCACCTCACCGACCGGGCCCTCACCGCCGACCACGTCGTGCTCACCCTCGGCCACCTCGACTCCGCCCCGCACCCGCGCTACGCCGCCGACGCCGAGTTCGCCGCCCGGCACGGCCGCTTCCACCTCCCGCCCGCCTACTCCGCCGACGCGGCCGACGACCTGGCCGCCCTCGCCCCCGGCGAGCACGTGGTGCTGCGCGGCCTCGGCCTCGCCTCGGTGGACCTGGTCGCCCTGCTCACCGAGGGCCGCGGCGGCCGCTTCGAACCCGTCGGGGACGGGCCCGCGCTGCGCTACCTCCCCTCCGGCCGCGAGCCGGTGCTCCACCTCGGCTCCCGGCGCGGCGTCCCGTACCACGCCAAGACCGGCTACCGCCTCCAGGGGCCGCGCGCCCCGCTCCCCCGGTACTTCGACGCCGCCGCCGTGGACGCCGTGCTCGCCACCGGCGGGCGGCTCGAACTGCGCCGCGACTTCTGGCCGTTGATGGCCAAGGAGATCGCCTTCGGGCACTACCACGAGCTGTTCCACGCCCACCCCCGGCGCACCGCCCTGCCCTGGCCGGAGTTCCTCGCCCGCTACGACCGGCACGGCTGGTACTCCCCCGCCCTCGCCGCCCTGATCGCCGAGGCCGTCCCCGACCCGGCCGACCGGATCGACTTCGAGCGGCTCGACCACCCGCTGGCCGGCCTCGAACTCGGCAGCGACGAGGAGCTCCAGGCGCACCTGCGGGCGTACGTCACCGCCGACGCCGACCGCCGCGCCGACCCCGCGCACAGCGCCGACCTCGGCGCCTTCCTCGCCCTGCTCTCGCTGTTCGGCCAGCTCCCCCGGATCATCGCGAGCGGCCGGCTCACCGCCCGCTCGATCGCCGAGGAGGTGGACGAGTGGTTCTTCGGCTACTTCAGCTTCCTCGCCTCCGGCCCGCCCGGCTTCCGGCTGCGCCAGCTGCTCGCCCTCGCCGAGGCCGGGGTGGTGCGCTTCCTCGGCGCGGACCTGCGGGTCGAACGGGACGAGGCGAGCGGCACCTGGCGGGCCCGCGGCTCCACCGTGCCCGGCCACCGGGTCACCGCCACGGCGCTGGTCGAGGCGTACCTGCCCAGGCACGCGCTGGCCCGCACCCTGGACCCGCTGCTGCGCGACCTGCACCGCACCGGGCGAATCGTCGAGGAGGTGGTCACCGACCCGGACTACACCCACCGCTCCGGCCTGGTCACCATCGCCCCCGCCGACAGCCGGCTGCTCGACCCGGCCCTCGGCGGCGCCCCGCACCCGCGCCGCACCGCCCTCGGGCCGCACACCAGCCTGCGCGCGGCCGCCGCCTTCGCCCGTCCGCGCACCGACGCCCCGGGCTTCCGGCAGAACGACTCGGCCGCCCGCGCCCTGCTCCGGGCGCTGGCCGCGCTGCCGGCGGCCCGGGCGCTGGCGGCATGAGCGGCGGGGGCGGGGGCGGGGACGGCGGGGGCGGGGACGGCGGAGGCGGGCGCGGGAGCGGGCGCGGAGCTCTTCAGGCGCTGAAGATCTCCTCCACCAGGTCCTCGTCCGAGACGTGGTCCGGCGCGTCGAACACCACGTCCGCGACGCCCTTCAGACCGATCCCCCGGTCCAGCGCCTCCATACAGGCGCGGGCCTGCTCGTCGGTGGCGAAGTCCCACACCCGCAGCCGCCGGACCAGCACCAGCGCCTCCGCCGGGGCGATCCGCGGCGTCCGGCGGCGCGGGCCCGGCCCCTTGCGGCCGGCCCGGGCCAGCTGCTGCTGGTAGCCGGCCAGGTCCTGCCAGGCCTGCGCGGTGCTCGGGTGGTGCTCGCCCAGCACCCGGGCGAGGTCCGGCAGCAGCCCGTGCAGCCGGATCACCGCGCCCTGGAGGTCGCCCCGGTTGGCCTGGTGCAGCGCGAGGTCGTGCCGGGCCTTCAGCACCCGGGGGTCGTACGGGCCCCAGGCGGCGTGCAGGTCCGGCAGCAGCTCGTTCATCAGCCGGACGGTGGTGACCGGCGCCCCGCTCTCGCCGACGCACCAGACCAGGTGGTAGCGGGCGCCGAGGGTGTCCGGGTCGGTCGGGCCGAGCGTCGAGCGCATGTCGCCGACCAGCGCCGTCAGCAGCCGGATCGCGCCGTCCAGGTCTCCCGTCCGGCTGAGGTACCAGGCGAAGTCCCGCCAGGTGCACAGGGTGTCCCGGTCGTTCGCACCGAGCGCCGCCACGCACTCCTGGGCGAGGGCCTGGAGGAGCATCGCCGACTCGCCGGGCGTCACGGCCCGGTACGCAGCGGACCGCCGCTCGCGCAGCCCGGCCCGGACGGCCTCGGACGGCGGCGCGGCCGTCACCGGCGGCGTGGTGAGCGGCGGCAGCACCGACGGAACGGCGGGCGGTGCGACCGGCGCGGAGGCGAACGGCGGCGCGGGCACGACGGGTGGCGCGGGCACGACGGGCGGCGCCGGCACCGCCGGCGGGGTGCTCGGCGGTGGCGGCACCACCGGCCCGGGGCGCTCCGCCACCGCCGGCACCGGAGCCGGCGCGGGAGCCCCGCCGCCCGGCCACCCCGCCGACCCGGCGAGCCGCCGCTCGACCGTACGGGCGTCGGCCGGCCGGTCCGCCGGATCCTTCGCCAGCAGCTCCGCGACCAGCCCGGCCACCTGCGGCGGCAGCCCGAACCGCGCCGGATCCAGCGGCGCGGGCGCCTCGTTGAGGTGCCGGTACATCAGCACCGGGGTCGAGTCCCCGCCGAACGGCCGTGCGCCGGTGAAGAGTTCGACCAGGACGCAGCCCAGCGCGTAGAGGTCGGCCCGGCCGTCCACCCGGCCGCCGGTCCAGCGCTCGGGCGCCATGTACGCCGGGCTGCCGACGATCGTCCCGGTGGTGGTCAGCCCGCCCGCGCCGGTGTCCAGCTGGGCGATGCCGAAGTCCAGCACCTTCAGCTGCCCGGCGTCGGTGACCATCACGTTGTCCGGCTTGATGTCCCGGTGCACCACGCCCGCGTCGTGCGCGGCCGCCAGCGCGCCGCTGATCTGCCGCCCCCAGCGCAGGCTGAGCGCGGGCTCGGGCACCCCGGCCCGCAGCACCTCGGTCAGGGTGCGGCCGGTCAGCAGCTCCATCACCAGGTAGGTGACCTGCTCGCCGCCGAGCTCGCACTGCCCGAGGTCGTGCACCGTGACGATGTGCGGGTGCGAGAGGTTGCCGGCCGCGCCGGCCTCCCGGACGAACCGCAGCGCGGCCTTCGCCCGGTCCCCGCCGTGGTGCCCGATGACCTTGACCGCCACCGGCCGCCCCATCCGGGTGTCCTCGGCCCGCCACACCACCCCGAAGCCGCCCTGCCCGAGCCGCTCCACCAGCTCGTACCGGCCGTCCAGGACGTCCCCGACTCGCACGCGCCCTCCCCTCCCGCCATGACGCCCGGACTCTACCCACGCCGACCGGCCCCGGTGCGGACGGCCCCCTCGCCACCGGGCCCTCCCGGCGCCACCGGGCAGGTGGAAGGATGGACGGAGAGCCCCGCGACGGTGCGGCGGCCCGCACCAGCAGAGCCCGAGGAGAGCGGCCATGGCCAAGCAGGCCCCGCAGAGCGACCCGGCCCAGGACGCCCCCGAGGTGTCCGCGCCCCAGCACGCGGCCGCCGGGCTGCCCGCCGTCGGCCACAGCCTGCGGATGGCCGCCGCGCAGATGGGCGCCCGCCGCACCCTGGCCACCCTGCTCAAGGTCAACCAGCAGGACGGCTTCGACTGCCCCGGCTGCGCCTGGCCGGAGCCGGACAAGCCGCACACCGCGGAGTTCTGCGAGAACGGCGCCAAGGCCGTCGCCGAGGAGGCCACCGAGCGCCGGGTGCACGCCGAGTTCTTCGCCGCCCACTCCGTCGCCGACCTGGCCGGGCGCTCCGGCTACTGGCTGGGCCAGCAGGGCCGGCTCACCCGGCCGATGCTGCTCGACGAGGGCGCCACCCACTACGCGCCGATCTCCTGGGACGACGCCTTCGCGCTGATCGCCGAGGAGTTGAAGGCCCTGGACACCCCGGACGGCGCCGCCTTCTACACCTCCGGCCGGACCAGCAACGAGGCCGCCTTCGCGTACCAGCTGTTCGCCCGCCGGCTCGGCACCAACAACCTGCCGGACTGCTCCAACATGTGCCACGAGTCCTCCGGCTCGGCGCTCACCGAGACGCTGGGCGTCGGCAAGGGCAGCGTCAGCCTGAAGGACCTCTACCAGGCCGACCTGATCATCGTGGCAGGCCAGAACCCGGGCACCAACCACCCCCGGATGCTCTCCGCGCTGGAGCGCGCCAAGCGGGCCGGCGCCACCATCGTCAGCGTCAACCCGCTGCCGGAGGCCGGCCTGGAGCGGTTCAAGAACCCGCAGCACGCCCGCGGGCTGGTGGGCCACGGCACCAGGCTGACCGACCTCTTCCTCCAGATCCGCCTCGGCGGCGACCTCGCGCTGTTCCGCGCGCTGAACCGGATCGTCCTGGAGGCGGACGGCGTGGACCGCGCCTTCGTCGCCGAACACTGCCACGGCTTCGAGGAGTTCGAGGCCCAGGCGCTGGCGACCGACCGCGCCGAGGTGCTCGCCGCGACCGGCCTGCCCTGGGAGCAGATCGAGGAACTCGGCCGGCTGGTGCTGAAGTCCGAGAAGGTCGTCGTCTGCTGGGCGATGGGCCTCACCCAGCACAAGCACGCCGTGCCGACCATCCGCGAGGTGGTCAACTTCCTGCTGCTGCGCGGCAACGTCGGCCGCCCCGGCGCCGGGGTCTGCCCGGTGCGCGGGCACAGCAACGTCCAGGGCGACCGGACGATGGGCATCTTCGAGCGCCCGAGCACCGCCTTCCTGGACGCGCTGGGCGCGGAGTTCGGCTTCGAGCCGCCCCGCGAGCACGGCCTCGACTCGGTGGACACCATCCGCGCGATGCGCGACGGCAGGGTGAAGGTCTTCTTCGCGATGGGCGGCAACTTCGTCGCGGCGACGCCGGACACCGCGGTCACCGAGGCCGCGATGCGCCGCTGCCGGCTGACCGTCCACGTCTCCACCAAGCTCAACCGCTCGCACGTGGTCACCGGCGCCCGCGCCCTGATCCTGCCCACCCTCGGCCGTACCGACCGGGACGTCACCGGCTCCGGCGCCCAGTTCGTCAGCGTCGAGGACTCGATGGGCCAGGTCCACGCCTCGCGCGGCGGCCTGCGCCCGCCCGCGCCCGGGCTGCTCTCCGAGACGGCGATCGTCTGCCGGCTCGCCCGCGCCGTGCTCGGGCCGCGGGACACCGTGCCGTGGGAGGACTTCGCCGCCGACTACGACACCCTGCGGGACCGGATCGCCCGCGTCGTCCCGGGCTTCGAGGACTACAACGAGAAGGTCCGCCGCCCCGGCGGCTTCACCCTGCCGCACGGCCCCCGGGACTCCCGCACCTTCCCGACCGCGACCGGGAAGGCCAACTTCACCGTCAACCCGCTGACCGCGCCCGAGGTCCCGCCGGGCCGGCTGCTGCTCCAGACCCTGCGCTCGCACGACCAGTACAACACCACGGTCTACGGCCTCGACGACCGCTACCGCGGCATCCGGGGCGGCCGCCGGGTGGTCCTGGTCAACCCCGCCGACGCCGAGGAGCTCGGCCTGCCCGACGGCCGGTACGTCGACCTGGTCAGCGAGTGGAGCGACGGCGTGGAGCGCCGCGCCCCGCACTTCCGGGTCGTCCACTACCCCGTCGCCCGCGGCGGGGCGGCGGCCTACTACCCCGAGACCAACGTGCTGGTGCCGCTGGACTCCACCGCCGACATCAGCAACACCCCCACCTCCAAGGCCGTCGTGATCCGCTTCGACCCGGACAGCGGCGCCTGACCGGAGGGTCCGCCCGCCCCGGAACGGCCCGCAGGCCGCCCCGCGTCCGGTGGACGGGGGCGGCCTGCGGGCCGCGCGGTCAGTGCGTCGGGGTGCCCAGCGGCAGCGTCGCCGTCGCGGTGCCCGGGGCCGTGGCGGTCGCCGAGCCGGCGGCGCCGGTCGGCGCGCCCGTCCCGGTCGGCGTGGGCGTGCCCGTCCCGCTCGGGGTGCCCGGCCCGGTCGGGGTCGGGGCCGGGGCCGGGGTGCCCGGCCCGGTCGGCGTCCCGGTGCCGCCCGGCGTGCTCGGCGTGCCGCCGGACGGCGTGCCCGGGTCGGTGGGCGTGGCCGGCGTGGTGGGCGGCTCGGACGGCGTGCCCGGCACGGCCGGCGGCGTCACCGCGCCGCCCGGTGCCGGCGGGGCGGGCGGGGCCGGCACCTGGCCGGCCGGGCTCGGCGCGATCGGCGTGACGGCGTCCCAGCCCGCCGGGAGGTCGGGCACCTTCCACGCGCCGCCGGCCTCGTCCGCCGCGCCGGACGGGTCCGGCCGGACGGCGCCGAGGATCGGCATCGAGCCGATCGGCGAGATCTTGATGAACGCCCCGGGCCGCGGCGCCTGCACGATCAGCCCGCCGCCGATGTACATCCCGATGTGCGAGGCGTCCTGGAAGTACACCACCAGGTCGCCCGGCCGCAGCTGGTTGAGCGCCACGTGCGGCAGCTGCGCCCACTGCTCCTGGCTGGTGCGCGGGATCGGCCGGCCGGCGTGCAGCCAGGCCTGCGAGGTGAGGCCCGAGCAGTCGTAGGCGTCCGGGCCGGTGCCGCCCCACAGGTACGGCTTGCCCACCTGCCCCAGCGCGAAGGCGATCGCCGCGCGCCCCTGGAGGGAGGGCGTGCGCTCGCCCTTGCCGAGCGCCCCGGAAGCGAGGAAGGCGAGCTGTGCCTCGTCCGCCTTGGCCTTCTCCAGCTGCTCCAGCTCGGCCCGCTGGGCGCCGGTCAGCGAGGAGACGGTCTGCTCGACGACGGCGAGGTCGGCGGCCGCCTTGGCCTTGGCCGCGTCCTGCTGGGCGGCCAGCTCCTGGGAGGTCCTCAGCGCCTCCTCGGTCTGCTTCTTCAGCCCGTCCAGCGCGTCCCGGTCGCCCTTCAGCCGGTCCAGGAACTCCGACTGCGAGCGGCTGGCCGAGGCGAGCAGCTCGGCGATGACGACCGCCTCGTACGGGTCCTTGGAGAGCAGCAGCTCGGCGTAGGCCGAGGCCGCCCCGTTGCGGTACTGGGCGGCGGCGAGCTGCGAGGCGATGTCGGTGCCGGCGTCGACCTGCTTCTGCTGGCGCTCCAGCCGGCCCTGGAGGTCGGTGAGCGAGGTCTGCTGCTCGGTCACCTTGGCGACGGCGCCGTTGTACTGCTCGGTGGCGGCCTCGGCGTCCTGGTAGAGCGCGTGCAGCCGGTCGAGCAGCGGGCCGAGGGTCGCCTTGGCCTCGGCGAGCGGGTCGGTGCCGGCGGCCACGGACTGGCCGGTCCCCGGGTCGGGTACGGCCCAGGCCGCCTGGGCGCCGACCGGCAGCGCGAGCGCCGCGGCCGCGAGGACGGCTCCGCATCGCAGTGCCGCCCGCACCCAGGGCCGTACGCGTGCCGTCTCCGCTCCCTGTCCCGCCCCGCCCATGGTCTGGTCCTCCCCGCCGCGCCCTGCCCCTGTCCCGGCTTCCCGGATCCCGCAGATCCTCCCACGGGTTACTCGCCGGAAACAGGGCGCACGCGGACCGGGAGGTTAATTCTCGATTGATCTGTGAGACAGCTCTCAGCAAAACGGGTCGAACCGGCGCGTTCTTCGCTAATGTCCAGTTCAGCGCACCCTAGGTCACTCCGACGAAACCCTGTGGTCACCATGGGTCAACCAGCGGAACCACGATTCCCGGCCCCGTTCACCTTCCGTTTACCAAGCAGACCTACGGTCGCGACGTCATCAACGTCCGTGCGACAACTACGACGATTGTTTGGGTATGGAACACATCTCGTTCCTGGTGGCCGTTGTGATCATCACGGCGCTCGCCTTCGACTTCACCAACGGGTTCCACGACACCGCCAACGCGGCCGCCACCGCGATCGCGACCGGGGCCCTTCGTCCGAAGGTCGCGGTCACCATCGCGGCCCTGCTCAACTTCGCGGGTGCGTTCCTGTCCGTGAAGGTCGCCACCACCATCTCCGGCGGCATCGTCAACGAGAAGGCCGGCGTCCATCCCGAGATCATCTTCGCCGCCCTGGCCGGCGCGATCCTCTGGAACCTGCTGACCTGGCTGCGCGGCCTGCCGTCCAGCTCCTCGCACGCCCTGTACGGCGGCCTGATCGGCGCCACGATCGTCGGCGTCGGCATGAACGGCGTCAACTTCGACACCGTGGTCACCAAGATCCTCATCCCGGCGGTCGCCTCGCCGTTCGTCGCCGGCCTGGCCTCCTGGGGCGCCACCAAGCTGGCCTACGCGATCACCCGCAAGGGCGACGCCGCGGCCACCGACAAGGGCTTCAGGACCGGCCAGGTGTTCTCCTCCTCGCTGATCTCGCTCGCGCACGGCACCAACGACGCCCAGAAGACGATGGGCATCATCACCCTGACCCTGGTCTCGGTCGGCGCCCTGCCGCACGGCGCGCTGCCCCCCACCTGGGTGATCGTCTCCGCGGGCGCCGCGATCGCGCTCGGCACCTACATGGGCGGCTGGCGGATCATCCGCTCCATGGGCAAGGGCCTGGCGGACATCCGCCCGCCGCAGGGCTTCGCCTCCGAGTCGGCCGCCGCGACGGTCATCCTGACCTCCTCGCACATGGGCTTCGGCCTCTCCACCACCCAGGTCTGCTCCGGCGGCATCATGGGCGCCGGCCTCGGCGGTCCGAAGGGCGAGCTGCGCTGGAGCCTGGTCCGCCGCATGGTCTACACCTGGGGCCTGACCCTGCCGGCCGCCGCGGTGGTCTCCGGCGGCGCGGCCCTGCTGGCCGAGCAGGGCAACTGGGGCATCGCCCTGGTCGGCGCCGTGCTGGTGGCCGGGTCCGCGGCGATGTGGGTGGTCTCCCGCCGCCAGCCGGTCGGCGCGGACAACGTCAACGACGTGGACGTCACCCCGGTCGAGGTCGCACCGGCCGGTACCGCGAACACCCCCACCCCCGCCACGACCACGGTCGCGGCCTGAGCGCCGCAGGCTGAGGAGCACGCACCATGCACATCAAGTGGAACGCCCTGGCCCAGACGGCCGGGATCAGCTTCGGCGTCACCGTCGCCGTGGTCGCCGTCTTCGCGCTCGGAATCCTGGCGCTGGCCCGCCGCGAGGCCGCGGTGAGCGCCGGCCAGGGCACCGCCGGCTCCGCGGCCGGCGGCAGGCTCGCCCTGGCCGGCGCGTACGTCTGCTTCGCGCTGTGCGGCGGGGCCGTCCTCTACGGGCTGTCGCTGATCGCCGGCCACTGACCGTACGGCCGCTGATCGCCGGCCACTGACCGTACGGCCGCGCCCGGGCCACCGGGCCGCCGCCGTACCGGACCCGAACGGGCCGGGGAGTGCTCCGCGCACTCCCCGGCCCGTTGGCGCGTCCCGGCGGCCGAGGCCGCCCCGCCGGCCGGTCAGCCCTCCTGGGTGGTGGTCTTCAGCGCCGTCTCCCGGATGAAGAGCACCGTGACGAAGGCCAGCGCCGCGAACGGGGCGGCCCACAGGAAGACCGTCCCGACGCCGTGGCCGAAGGCGTCCGTCACCAGCGGGACGATCGGGGCGGGCAGCTTGGCCAGGTCCGGGATGCCGCCGCCGGAGGCCGCGGGCGAGGCCGGGACGTGCGCCGCGGCCAGGTTCTCGGCCAGGTAGTGGCCGACCTTGTTGTTCATCAGCGCGCCGAGCGCGGAGACGCCCATCGCACCGCCCATGGTGCGGAAGAAGGTGACCACCGAGCTGGCCGCGCCGAGCTCGTGCCGGGGCACCGTGTTCTGCACCGCGAGCACCAGGTTCTGGCTGGTCAGGCCGAGGCCGACGCCGGTGATCGCCATGTAGACGCAGAGCAGCGCGTAGTCGGTGTCGACCCGGGCGGTGCCCAGTAGGCCGAAGCCGACGGCGAGCAGCGCGGTGCCGGAGACCAGGTAGGCCTTCCACCTGCCGTACTTGGTGATCAGCCGGCCGGCCACCGCGGAGGAGACCGCCAGGCCGAGGATCATCGGCAGGGTCATCAGCCCGGCCATGGTCGGGGACTTGGCCCGGGCCAGCTGGAAGTACTGGCTGAGGAAGGTGGTCGCGCCGTACATCCCGACGCCGACCAGCACGCTGGCGACGGCGGCCAGGGTGACGGTGCGGTACCGGAAGAGGCTCGGCGGGATGATCGGCTCGGCGGCCCGGCGCTCGATCGCGACGGCCAGGGCGCCCAGCACCACGCCGCCGCCGACCATCGCCGCGGTCTGCCAGGACAGCCAGGCGTAGTTCTTGCCGGCCAGGGTGATCCAGATCATCAGCAGGCTGACGGCGCCGGTGATGACCAGCGCGCCCAGGTAGTCGATCTTCGCCTTGCGCTTGACCACCGGCAGCTTGAGGGTGCGCTGCACCACCAGGATCGCGACCAGCGCGAACGGGATGCCGACGTAGAAGCACCAGCGCCAGCCCAGCCAGGAGGTGTCCACGATGACGCCGCCGATCAGCGGGCCGCCGATGGTCGCGAGCGCGAAGACCGCGCCGAAGTAGCCGCTGTACCGGCCGCGCTCGCGGGCCGGGACCATCGCGGCCAGGCAGATCTGGCCGAGCGCCACGACGCCGCCGGCGCCGATGCCCTGGAGGGCCCGGCAGGCGATCAGCTCGGCCGTGTTCTGCGAGAGGCCGGCCAGCGCCGAGGTGCCGATGTAGATCACCAGGGCGATCTGGAGCAGCAGCTTCTTGCTGACGAGGTCGGAGAGCTTGCCCCAGATCGGGGTGGAGGCGGTGAGGGTGAGCAGGGCTGCGGTGATCACCCAGGTGTACGCGGACTGGCCGCCGTGCAGGTCGGCCAGGATGTGCGGCAGGGCGTTGGAGACGACGGTCGAGGAGAGCACGGCCACGAACAGGCCGAGCAGCAGGCCGGAGAGTGCCTCCATCACCTGCCGGTGCGTCATCTGTGGACTGTCGGTCGCGGCGGCGGTTCCGCTCGCGGCCTCGGTGGTCACGGTCATCTGGGTCCTTCGGCGAGGCGTGCGGGGCGCAGGCGGGCAAGCGTGCGGGTGCGCGGATCATGAAATTTCGTTGCCGTAAGCAACCATAAAACGAGATGGTTGAATAAGGCAACTTTCTTCAAGGGCAAGTAAAGTCCCCGGCCAGGGGCCCGGCCGCACCGCCGACGGGCGCCCGGTCAGTCGACCGGCGGCTCCTCCAGCACGTCGTTGAAGCGGTGCAGCAGCTCCGCGAACCGGGCCACGTCCTGCGGCGACCACCCGCCCATCACCTCGCGCACCCGCCGCATCCGCAGGCCCTGCGCGGACAGGTAGCGCCGCCGCCCGTCCTCGGTGAGCGAGAACAGCGCGGACCGGCGGTCCAGCGGGTCCGCCTCGCGGGCGACCAGGCCCAGCTCCTCCAGCGTCCGGACCTGCCGGCTCACCGTCCCCTTGCCGATCGAGAAGTGCACGCCGACGTCGGTCACCCGCACCGGCCCCGCCTGCTCGATGTACCCGAGCAGGCTGTACGCCATCCCCTCCAGGCCGGGGTGCACCCTCCGTGAGAGTTCCGCCACTCTGGCCCGGCCCCGCCGGAACATCAGCGCGACCTCGCGCTCCACCGCCACCAGCGGTTCCTCGTCACTCACCGCGCCAGTATCGCGCAGCGACACGGCCGGGCCCCCGGCGCGGAAGGTGCGACAAGCCAACTACTTCATGGTATGAAGTATCGGTTCTGGAAGTACCGTTTTTTCCCCTTACGCAAGGAGATGTGGATGGCAGCCCCGGGGCAGGGTTTCGTCGCCGACCTGAAGAGCGCGGTCACCCCGCGCGCGGCACTGCTCGTGATCGGCGTGCTGCTTCTCCAGCTCGGTTTCATCACCTCCTACATCGGGGCGCTGCACAAGCCGACCCCGCAGAACCTCTCGATCGCGGTGGTCGCCCCGCCGCAGGTCGCCCCCAAGCTGGTCGGCGCGCTGGAGTCGGTGCCGAACGACGCCGTCCGGGCCGTCACCGCGCCGGACGCCGAGACGGCGACCCAGCAGATCAAGGACCAGAAGCTCTACGCCGCGCTGGTCGTGGACCCGACCTCCACCCAGGACACCCTGCTGGTCGGCAGCGCCCGCGGCACCGCCGCCGCCAAGGCGGCCGAGTCCATCACCACCGGGATCGACCAGAGCCAGGGCCGCACGGTCAAGGTCCAGGACGTGGTGCCGCTCGCCAAGGGCGACAACAACGGCCTCTCCGCCTTCTACCTGGTGATCGGCTGGTGCGTCGGCGGCTACCTGGTCGCCTCGATCCTGGGCATCAGCGCCGGCTCCAAGCCGGCCAACGCCAACCGCCTGCTGATCCGCCTCGGCGTCCTCGCGGTGTACTCGGTGGGCGCCGGCCTGCTCGGCACGGTGATCGCCGGACCGGTGCTGGACGCCCTGCCCGGCTCGGTCGTGGCGCTGAGCGCCGTCGGCGCCCTGGTGGTGTTCGCCGTCGGCGCGTTCACCATGGCGCTCCAGTGCCTGTTCGACATCCTCGGCATCGGCGTCGCGGTGCTGATCTTCGTGGTGCTCGGCAACCCGAGCGCGGGCGGGGTCTACCCGGCGCCGATGACGCCGCCGTTCTGGCGGGCGATCGGCTCCTGGATCCCGAACGGCGCCGGCACCTCCGCCGCCAAGTCGATCGCCTACTTCGGCTCCACCAACCTGGGGCTGCCGATCCTGGTCATGGTGGTCTGGGCGCTGGTCGGCATCGGCGTCGCCCTGCTGGCCGTGCTGCGCGGCCCGCGCTCCGGCGCCCGCGCGCCGGAGTCCGTCGAGGCCTGAGCCCCGCCCCGCGCCACCGAGCCCCCGGCCGCCCGGCCGGGGGCTCCGGCGTTCCCCGGCGGCCCTACCCGGCCGGCTCCGGATCGGCCACGATGGCCCGGACGACCCGCACCGCCGCGCCCAGCAGCGGGCCCCGGCGGCCCAGCCGGGAGACCGTCAGCCGCTCCCCGGACCACGGCCGCACCGCCACCCGGGCGGTCAGTTCGGCCCGCATCGCGGGCAGCAGCCAGGGCGCCAGCCGGGCGTAGCCGCCGCCCAGCACCACCTCGGCCGGGTCCACCAGGTTGACGGCCCCGGCCGCCGCGGTGCCGAGCGCCGCCCCGGCCCCGGCCAGCGCCGCGAGGGCGTCCGCGTCCCCGGCCCCGGCGCGGTCGGCGAGCAGCTCCACCCAGTCGCCCCGGGCGCCGCTCAGGCCGGCCGCCCGCAGCACCGCCTCCTCCCCCGAGTACTGCTCCAGGCAGCCGTGCGCTCCGCAGGCGCAGCGGGGGCCGTCCGGGTGGACCGGCACGTGGCCGAACTCGCCGGCGAAGCCGCCCGAGCCGCGCAGCAGCCGGCCGCCGGCCACGATCGCCGCGCCGACCCCGGCCTCGGCGGAGACGTACAGGAAGTCCTCCGGGCCCTCGCCCAGCCAGCGCTCGGCCAGTCCGCCGAGGTTGGCCTCGTTGTCCGCCTCGATCGGCAGCCCGGCCAGGCCCTCCCCGGCCTCCCGCAGCGCGGGGCGCAGGGCGGCGGCCAGCGGGACGTCCTGCCAGCCGAGGTTGGCGGCGCGCCGCAGCACCGTGCCGGAGGTGCCGACCAGCCCGGGCACGGCCAGCGTGAGGGCGGCCGGGCGCAGCCCCGACTCGGCGACGGCCGCGCGCAGCAGGGCGGCCAGGTCGGCCATCACGGCGGCGGGCTCGCGGCCGTGGTTGGAGACCTCCCGGCGCCGCCAGGCGCGGACCTCCCCGCGCAGGTCGACGACGCAGGCGCCCAGGTGCCGCACCCCGATCTCGGCGCCCAGGCCGCCCGGCCCGGCCGGGTTGAGCCCCAGGGCGGTGCCGGGGCGGCCGACCTTGCCGCTGGGCGCGGCGGGGCCCTCCTCGACCACCAGCCCGGCGGCGAGCAGCTGTTCGGCGAGCGAGGAGACGGCGGCCCTGGTCAGCCCGGTGCGGGCGGCCACCTCGGCGCGCGAACGCGGCCCACTCGCGATCGTCCCGAGCACCAGGGCCAGGTTGGCCCGGCGCATCCCCTGCTGGCTGGCGGGCCCGGTCCGGGCCGGGTCCGGCTCGTGCACAAGGCTCACCTCGCCCCTTTACGGCACATCCCCTGGCATCTCGGGTGCAGCGTAACCGGGTTCCGGGCGTACCGTCGCGGGCCGCGGGGCGGGCTCGGTCGGGGCCGTCCGGGCGGCCGGGAAGACCCACCGCCGCATCGCCCAGTAGCGGAACAGCATCGCCACGAAGGTGCCGACGACCATCCCGCTGAAGAAGTCCGCGACCTCCTGCCGGAACGGCCCGATGTACGGCTCGCGCAGGTCCAGCAGGTACCGGGAGACGGCCAGCGGCACGTCGTTGACGGCGATCGCCACCACGCTGACCAGCACGAACGCCAGGGCCTCGCGCTGCCGGCCGGCGGAGCGGAAGGCCCAGCGGCGGTTCAGCACGTACGAGACGACGGTGCCGATCACGGTCGCGACGGTCAGCGCGACCACCGGCTTGTGCTCCAGCACGGTGAACTTCAGCTCGAAGTCGATCACCGTGGTGAGCGCGAAGCAGCCGCTCCCGACCAGCAGGAACTTCACCAGCCGGCGGTGGCGCACCAGGAAGGGGCGCAGCCGGGCGGGCACCCGGGCCAGCGCGCGCTGCGTGGGGGACGGCACCTCCGCAGTCTCGCACGCGGGGGTGCCGTCGGCCCTGCGGCCCACCGGCGCCCGGGCCGCCGCTCGGGGCGGCCCGGGCCACTGCTCAGGCGGCCGTCAGCACCGCCGCCCCGGCCGGCTCCAGCGCCAGCTCCAGCACCTCGCGCACGTCCGCCACGGGGTGGACGGTGAGCCGCTCCAGCACCTCGGCCGGGACGTCGTCCAGGTCGGCCTCGTTGCGCCTGGGGATGATCACCGTGGTGACCCCGGCCCGGTCGGCGGCGAGCAGCTTCTGCTTCACGCCGCCGATCGGCAGCACCCGGCCGGTCAGCGAGACCTCGCCGGTCATCGCCACGTCGGTGCGCACCCTGCGGCCCGAGAGCAGCGAGGCCAGCGCCGTGGTCATGGTGATGCCGGCGCTCGGCCCGTCCTTGGGGATGGCCCCGGCCGGGATGTGCAGGTGCACGCCGCGGTCGCGCAGCGAGGTGACGGGCAGTTCCAGCTCGGCCCCGCGCGAGCGCAGGTAGGAGAGCGCGATGTGCGCGGACTCCTTCATCACGTCGCCCAGCTGCCCGGTGAGGGTCAGCCCCGTGCCGCCGGTCTCGGCGTCGGCCAGCGAGGCCTCGATGTAGAGGACGTCGCCGCCGGCGCCCGTCACGGCGAGGCCGGTGGCCACGCCGGGCACGGCGGTGCGGCGCTCGGCCGGCTCCTGGGCGGACTCCGGGACGTGGTGCGGCCGGCCGATCAGGGCGCGCAGGTCCTGCGCGCCGACCGCGACGGGCAGCTCGCGCTCGCCCAGCTCGGCCTGGGCGGCGATCTTGCGCAGCACCCGGGCGATCGAGCGCTCCAGGGTGCGCACGCCCGCCTCCCGGGTGTACTCCCCGGCGAGCCTGCGCAGCGCGGGCTCGTCCACGGTGACCTGCCCGCCGGCCAGGCCGGCCTTCTCCAGCTGGCGCGGGAGCAGGTGGTCGCGGGCGATGACGACCTTCTCGTCCTCGGTGTAGCCGTCCAGCCGGACCAGCTCCATCCGGTCGAGCAGCGGCTCGGGGATGGCCTCCAGCACGTTGGCGGTGGCGAGGAAGACGACGTCGGAGAGGTCGAGCTCGACCTCCAGGTAGTGGTCCCGGAAGGTGTGGTTCTGCGCCGGGTCCAGCACCTCCAGCAGGGCGGCGGCCGGATCCCCCCGGTAGTCGGAGCCGACCTTGTCGATCTCGTCGAGCAGGACGACCGGGTTCATCGAGCCGGCCTCCTTGATCGCCCGCACCAGCCGGCCGGGCTGCGCGCCGACGTAGGTGCGCCGGTGGCCGCGGATCTCCGCCTCGTCCCGGACGCCGCCGAGCGCGACCCGCACGAACGAGCGGCCCATGGCGCGGGCCACCGACTCGCCGAGCGAGGTCTTGCCGACGCCGGGCGGGCCGACCAGGGCGAGCACGGCTCCGCCCCGGCGCCCGCCGACCAGCCCGAGCCCCTGGTCGGCCCGGCGCTTGCGGACGGCCAGGTACTCGACGATCCGGTCCTTCACGTCGGCCAGGCCGGCGTGGTCGGCGTCCAGGACGGCCCGGGCGCCGGCGATGTCGTAGGCGTCCTCGCTGCGCTCGTTCCAGGGCAGCTCCAGGACGGTGTCCAGCCAGGTGCGGATCCAGGAGCCCTCGGGGGACTGGTCGGAGGCCCGCTCCAGCTTGTCGACCTCCTTGAGCGCGGCCTCGCGGACCTTCTCCGGGAGGTCGGCGGCCTCGACCCGGGCGCGGTAGTCGCCCTCCTCGTCGGCCGGGGCCCCGTTCAGCTCGGCCAGCTCCTTGCGGACGGCCTCCAGCTGGCGGCGGAGCAGGAACTCCTTCTGCTGCTTGGCCACGCCCTCCTCGACGTCCTTGCGGATGGTGTCGTTGACCTCCTCCTCGGCGAGGTGGTCGCGCAGCAGGGCGAGCGCGTACTCCAGCCGGGCGACCTGGTCGGCCTCCAGCAGCACCTTGAGCTTCTGCTCGGCGGTCACGAAGGGCGCGTAGCCGATGTTGTCGGCGAGCTCGCCGACGCCCTCGATCTGCGCCACCCGGTCGACGACCTGCCAGGCGCCGCGCCGGCGCAGCCACTGGGTGGACAGCGCCTTGTACTCCTTGACCAGCTCGGCGGCCCGGCCGGCCACCGGGGTGCCGACCGAGGACTCCCGGAACGGCGTGGTCTCGACCCACAGGGCGGCGCCGGGGCCGGTGGTGCCGACGCCGATGCGGACCCGGCGCACGGCGCGCACCAGCGCGGCCGGGTCGCCGTCGGCCAGCCGGCCGACCTGCTCGACGGTGGCCAGCGTGCCGGCCGCCGCGTACGAGCCGTCCACCCGCGGGACCAGCAGGACCTGCGGCTTGCCGGTGCCGGCGGCGGCGGCCCGGGCGGCCTCGACCGCGGCGCGCACCTCGGTGTCCTTCAGGTCCAGCGGCACGACCATGCCCGGCAGGACGACCTCGTCGTCGAGCGGCAGCACGGGCAGGGTGAGCGGTGTGGACGTCGATGCCATGATCTCTCCCCAGTCAGTGAACTTGAGTCGACCTGACTAAGGCTGAGCGGCGGCCGGGTGTTCCCGACACCCCGTTCGCCGAGAGCGAACGGCATCCGCCCCGCCCGGCACCGCGCCCGGCTCCGTCAAAAGGGCCTCAAGCACACCTCAAGGGATCCTGAAGGAGGCCGCCCGCCCGCGGCGCCGCCGCCCGGGCGGCGGCGTCAACGCGCCGGGCGCACCCGCGCGGCCGCGCCGCCGGGGGCCGCCGCGACGGCCGGACGCGGCCTCGGCGGGCGCCGCCCGGCCCGGCGCAGCCAGCGCCACAGCGCGACCCCGGTCAGCACGGCGGCCGGGTGCCCCACCCCGGTGACCACGTCCCGGTCGGCGGCGATCTGCTCGGCGATCATCAGACCGGCGCCGCCCAGCGCGAGCAGCCGCCCCCGCCAGGGGAGCAGCCCGGCCATCGCGCCCAGGCAGGCGAGCACGCCGTAGCTGACCCCGATGTCCAGGTGGTCCATCGCCTCGGGCGCCATCCGCCCGGTCTCCACCGCGGTGATCACCACGCCCTGGGAGAGCAGCGTCGCCGCGACGTGCCCGGCCGCGAACACCGCCGCCGCCCGGGCCGGGCCGACCCTGCGCTCCAGCGGCGCGAGGGTGAGGGCGAATCCCCACAGGTACGGCATCCACGCCTCGCCGGCCACCCAGAACCCGCTCAGCACAAGGGCGCGCAAAGGGTGTTCGAGCAGGTTGTGCCCGTCCGAACTGGAGGCCTCCCGCAAACGCTGGACGAGTTCCGGATCGGCGAGCGCCGCAAAGGTCGACGTGGCCCCGACGACCGCGAGATATCCGATCGTGAAGGGCGTCGAGCGGGGCGTCGGCACCCTTTCCAGCAGCCACTCCAGCACCCCGGTGCGCAGCCCGAGGCGGAGCATTCCGTACGGCGCTCCCGCGGCCCCGCTCCCGTCGGCGCCCCGCCCGCTGCCCGCCATCGCGCCTCCGCTCCACACCGCAGCCACCGCCCTCGCCGGGTGACCAACGTACCGGCGCGCACCGCGGATTCCGCCCGCCCGGGCGCCGCCGCGGCCACGGTACGTCGAGGTTCTGAGAGGCACCTGGGAAAAGCCCGTGAAGACCGTCGCCGTAGCGGACCGCCGGATTCCCCGTATTGGTCCAGACCTTGTTCGCGCGAACGCGGCAGCAGGGCCTCTGACCGGCGACTTGGCGTCAACTGGACTGCATACGTACCGTTACGCAGTGAAAATTCGCCGGGTAAGGTATCGGCCCGTGCCCACTCGTGCAGTGGGTCCGAGGGCGGCCCGACAGCCGGCCCACGGGCCGGAAACGTCCGGTCCACCTGCCGGGAAGCATCCGCTGTCCGTACGCTGCGAAGTGCGCGGGAGAAGGGGGCGGCCGACCATCCGTCCTCGGCTCCCGATCGCGCGGCGGGACGGCGGACCCGGCACAGTCCACGACGGAACAAGACTACGAGCGGAGCCCGCCATCCCCACAGGTGGCCGGCCCGCAGCCCTGGGGGCGGTGGCGTGACCGTGACAGAGATTCAGCAGGACAACCACAACACCGGTGGCACTGTGAGCAGCCAGCGCAGAGTCCTGGTGGTGGAGGACGAGCCCACGATCGCCGAGTCGATCGCCGCCCGGCTGGGCGCCGAGGGCTTCAAGGTCGCCGTGGCCCACGACGGCCCCGGCGCCGTCGACGGCTTCCACACCTGGCAGCCGGACCTGGTGGTCCTCGACATCATGCTGCCCGGCTTCGACGGCCTGGAGGTGTGCCGCCGGATCCAGGCCCAGCGCCCGGTGCCGGTGCTCATGCTGACCGCCCGCGACGACGAGACCGACCTGCTGGTCGGCCTCGGCGTGGGCGCGGACGACTACATGACCAAGCCGTTCTCGATGCGCGAGCTGGCCGCCCGCGTCAACGTCCTGCTGCGCCGCGTCGAGCGCGCCCAGCAGGCCGCCCGCACGCCCGCGCTGGGCAGCCTGCGGTTCGGCGAGCTGGAGATCGACCACGTGCAGCGCCGGGTCCGGCTGGCCTCGGGCGACGTCCACCTGACGCCGACCGAGTTCGACCTGCTCGCCTGCCTGGCCGCCCAGCCGCGCGCCGTGCTCACCCGCGAGCAGCTGCTGGCCGAGGTCTGGGACTGGACCGACGCGTCCGGCACCCGCACCGTGGACAGCCACGTCAAGGCGCTGCGCCGGAAGATCGGCGCCAGCTGGATCCGCACCGTCCACGGCGTCGGATACGCCCTGGAGGCCCCGCTCTCCTGACGGCCTCGCACGGGCGACGGGCCGCCGGGGGCCCGTGTCCGGCCGACGCCGTGCCACCACGCGGGGGGACAACGCGGGGACCACAGGGGACAATGACCTTTCCACAGCAACGCAACGGGGAATCCGACGGCACGCGGCCGCAGAACCTGGCCGCCCGCGCCGCCCGCCGGGTCTGGGCCGACATCCGGCCGCTCGACCCGGTCCGCTCGATCAAGGGCAAGCTCGCCCTGCTCGTGGTCGTCTCCGTGTTCCTGGCCACCGGGATGGTGGTCGTGGCGATCCGGTCCGAGACCCAGATCCGGATCATCATGGTCTTCTCCATGATCGCCTCGCTGCTCTTCATGCAGTTCCTCGCGCACGGGCTGACCTCCCCGCTGCGCGAGATGACGGCCGCCGCCCGCGCGATGGCGTCCGGCGACTACAGCCGCCGGGTCGAGGTGGGCTCGCGCGACGAGATCGGCGAGCTGGCGGCCGCCTTCAACGCCATGGCCGCCGACCTCCAGGCCGCCGACCGGCACCGCCGTGAGCTGGTCGCCAACGTCTCGCACGAACTGCGCACGCCGATCGCCGCACTGCGCGCCGTCCTGGAGAACGTCGTGGACGGCGTGGTGCAGCCCAACCCGGCCACCCTGGAGGCGGCGCTGGAGCAGACCGAGCGGCTCGGCCGCCTGGTCACCCACCTGCTCGACCTCTCCAAGATCGACGACGGCGTGGTCGCCCTGGACGCCCGCCCCTTCGAGGTGCGCGAGTTCCTGGACGGCGTGCTGCGCGGGGTCACCGTGGACGGCGCCACGGCCGGCGGCGCCTTCTCCCGGCGCGGGGACGTCCGGCTCGCCCTGGAGGTCAGCCCGACCGGCCTGACCGGCGTGGCGGACCCGGAACGCCTCCACCAGGTGGTCGCCAACCTGGTCGACAACGCCTGCAAGCACTCCCCGCCCGGCGGCACCGTGACGGTCCGGGCGCGGCCGGAGGGCGAGGAGGGCGGCCTGCTGCTGGAGGTCGAGGACGAGGGCCCCGGCATCCCGGCGGCCGACCGCACCCGGGTCTTCGACCGGTTCAGCCGCAGCGGCAGCGCGACCGCCGCCGGGCCGGGCGCCGACGGCGGCACCGGCCTGGGCCTGGCCATCGCCCGCTGGGCGGTGGACCTGCACGGCGGGCGGATCGCGGTGGCCGAGTCGCCGCGGGGCTGCCGGATCGAGGTCCGGCTGCCCGGGCCGCGCCAGGGCGACGGTCGGGACATTTGTCACAGATCCGACACAGACGCCTACGAAGATCACTAGCAGATTCGACCGAGTTTTTGTCCGGTTTCGTCCGGGTATAGGACCTGTTCGGCGCCGATCGGTTCCCCTCAGATGCGGCTTTCTAACGCACTTTTTCAGCCAAAGTGCAGGTCAGCACTGTGATCTGGGCGACGCCTGGGCCTCGGGGACTGCGCGATCACTGGTCAGGGGCGTAGCCTTAATCCCCGCTGTCCAAACATCCCAAAAGGAAGCGGAAGAGGGCGGTTGCCGCCGTGTCGCCACAGTCCCCTGAAACCCCCAACAGCTCGGCAAGCTCCAGTGGCTTCGGCCCCAATGAGTGGCTCGTCGACGAGATCTACCAGCAGTACCTCCAGGACCCGAACTCGGTCGACCGAGCCTGGTGGGACTTTTTCGCCGACTACAAGCCCGGTACCGAGGTGACCCCAGTGACCCAGGCCGCGACCCAGGCCGGCCCCGCGCCGACCCCTGCCGCTGCCCCCGCGCCCGCCGTCGCAGCCGCTGCTCCGGCAGCGCCCGCCGCTCCGGCCGCTCCCGCGCCGGCTCCGGCCGCCGCCCCGGCCCCGCTCGCCGCCGCGCCCGCCGCGCCCCCGGCCCCCAAGGCCGCCGCCCCGGCTCCGGCCGCGCCCGCCGCCACCGCCGGCCCCGAGCTGGTCCAGCTGCGCGGCCCGGCGAAGGCCGTCGCCAGCAACATGGACGCCTCGCTGGAGGTGCCGACCGCGACCTCGGTCCGCGCCGTGCCGGCGAAGCTGTTGATCGACAACCGCATCGTCATCAACAACCACCTGCAGCGCGCCCGCGGCGGCAAGGTCTCCTTCACCCACCTGATCGGCTACGCCCTGGTCCAGGCCATCAAGGCCGCCCCGGGCATGAACTACAGCTACAAGGTGGAGGACGGCAAGGCCTTCCTGGTCAAGCCGGAGCACGTCAACCTCGGCCTGGCCATCGACCTGGTCAAGCCGAACGGCGACCGCCAGCTGGTCGTCGCGGCCATCAAGAAGGCCGAGACGCTCGACTTCTTCGGCTTCTGGCAGGCCTACGAGGACATCGTCCGCCGGGCCCGCGCGAACAAGCTGACCATGGACGACTTCACCGGCGTCACGGTCTCGCTGACCAACCCCGGCGGCATCGGCACCGTGCACTCCGTGCCGCGCCTGATGCAGAACCAGGGCACCATCGTCGGCGTCGGCGCCATGGAGTACCCGGCCGAGTTCCAGGGCTCCGCCCCGGAGACGCTGTCCCGCCTGGGCGTCTCCAAGATCATGACGCTGACCTCGACCTACGACCACCGCGTCATCCAGGGCGCGGCGTCCGGCGAGTTCCTGCGCGAGATCCACCGCCTGCTGCTCGGCGAGAACGGCTTCTACGACGAGATCTTCGAGTCGCTGCGGATCCCGTACGAGCCGGTCCGCTGGGCGACCGACGTCGCCACCACCCACGACGACGAGGTCAACAAGACCGCCCGCGTCATGGAGCTGATCCACTCCTACCGGGTCCGCGGCCACCTGATGGCCGACACCGACCCGTTGGAGTACAAGCAGCGCAAGCACCCCGACCTGGACGTCACCACCCACGGCCTCACCCTGTGGGACCTGGAGCGCGAGTTCGCGGTCGGCGGCTTCGGCGGCCAGCGGATGATGAAGCTCCGCGACATCCTCGGCCTGCTGCGCAACACGTACTGCCGCACCGTCGGCGTCGAGTACATGCACATCCAGGACCCGAAGCAGCGCAAGTGGCTGCAGGAGCGCCTGGAGAAGCCGTACTCGAAGCCCGAGCGCGAGGAGCAGCTGCGGATCCTCCGCCGGCTGAACTCGGCCGAGGCCTTCGAGACCTTCCTGCAGACCAAGTACGTCGGGCAGAAGCGCTTCTCGCTGGAGGGCGGCGAGTCGCTCATCCCGCTGCTGGACGCCACCATCGACGCCGCCGCCGAGCACCGCCTCGACGAGGCCGTCATCGGGATGGCCCACCGCGGCCGCCTGAACGTGCTGGCCAACATCGTCGGCAAGCCGTACGGCAAGATCTTCGGCGAGTTCGAGGGCAACCTCGACCCGAAGTCGATGCACGGCTCCGGCGACGTCAAGTACCACCTGGGCGCCGAGGGCACCTTCACCGGCCTGGACGGCGAGACCATCAAGGTCTCGCTCGCCGCGAACCCCTCCCACCTGGAGGCCGTGGACCCGGTCGTCGAGGGCATCGCCCGCGCCAAGCAGGACATCCTGGACCAGGGCGGCACGACCTTCCCGGTGCTGCCGATCCAGATCCACGGCGACGCCGCCTTCGCCGGCCAGGGCGTCGTCGCGGAGACCCTCAACATGTCGCAGCTGCGCGGCTACCGCACCGGCGGCACCGTGCACGTCGTGGTGAACAACCAGGTCGGCTTCACCGCCGCCCCGGCGTCCTCGCGCTCCTCGATGTACTGCACCGACGTGGCCCGGATGATCGAGGCCCCGATCTTCCACGTCAACGGCGACGACCCGGAGGCCGTGGTCCGCGTCGCGCGGCTCGCCTTCGAGTTCCGCCAGGCGTTCCACAAGGACGTCGTGATCGACCTCATCTGCTACCGCCGCCGCGGTCACAACGAGGCCGACAACCCGTCGTTCACCCAGCCGCTGATGTACGACCTGATCGACAAGAAGCGCTCGGTGCGCAAGCTGTACACCGAGGGCCTGATCGGTCGCGGCGACATCACCATGGAAGAGGCGGAGCAGGCGCTCCAGGACTTCCAGGGCCAGCTGGAGAAGGTCTTCGCCGAGGTCCGCGACGCGGCCCAGGCGCCGGCCGACACCACCGCCGGCAAGCCGGTCGCCGACTTCCCGGTCTCCATCCGGACCGGCATCTCCCAGGAGATGGTCAAGCGGATCGCCGCCTCGCAGGTCAACCTGCCGGACTGGCTGACCGTCCACCCGCGCCTCCTGCCGCAGCTCCAGCGCCGCGCCGCCTCGGTCGAGGACAACACCATCGACTGGGCCATGGGCGAGACCCTCGCCATCGGCTCGCTGCTGATGGAGGGCCACCCGGTCCGCCTGGCCGGCCAGGACAGCCGCCGCGGCACCTTCGGCCAGCGGCACGCCGTCCTGATCGACCGCAAGACCGGCGAGGACTACACCCCGCTGCAGTACCTCACCGAGGACCAGGCCCGCTACACCGTCTACGACAGCCTGCTGTCGGAGTACGCGGCCATGGGCTTCGAGTACGGCTACTCGCTGACCCGCCCGAACGCGCTGGTCATGTGGGAGGCGCAGTTCGGCGACTTCGTCAACGGCGCGCAGACCATGGTGGACGAGTACATCGCCTCCGCCGAGCAGAAGTGGGGCCAGCACTCCGGCGTCACCCTGCTGCTGCCGCACGGCTACGAGGGCCAGGGCCCGGACCACTCGTCCGCCCGCCCGGAGCGCTTCCTCCAGCTGTGCGCGCAGAACAACATGACGGTCGCCATGCCGACCCTGCCGTCGAACTACTTCCACCTGCTGCGCTGGCAGGCGCACAACCCGCACCACAAGCCGCTGGTCGTCTTCACCCCGAAGTCGATGCTGCGTCTGAAGGCCGCGGCGAGTGCCACCGAGGAGTTCCTGTCCGGCTCGTTCCGCCCGGTCATCGGCGACTCCACCGTCGACCCGGCGCAGGTCCGCAAGGTGGTCATCACCGCCGGCAAGTTCTACTACGACCTGGAGGCGGCCCGCACCGAGCGCGGCGTCACCGACACCGCGATCGTCCGGGTCGAGCGGCTCTACCCGCTGCCGGTGGCCGAGCTCCAGGAGGAGCTGGCCCGCTACGGCGACAACGTCCAGTTCGTCTGGGCGCAGGAGGAGCCGGCCAACCAGGGCGCCTGGCCGTTCATCGCGATGAACCTGGTCGACCACCTCCAGGTGGTCATCGGCCGGACCGGCGGCGACGCCCGTCTGCGCCGGGTCGCCCGCACCGCGGCCTCGTCCCCGGCCGTCGGCTCGGCCAAGCGGCACGCCGCCGAGCAGCAGGCGCTGGTCGAGGAGGTCTTCGCGCTCTGACGCGCCGAAGCCCCACCGCTCGAAGCCCGCGGCCCCGTCCTCCCCACCGGGAGGCCGGGGCCGCGGGCTTCGGTGCCCCCGCCTTCGGTTCCGGATCCGCAACCGAAACGGAACCGCGGTGCGCGGCCCGGCGGCGGGTCGGTAGGTTATGCCTCGCCGTCCGGGGGCACCGGCGCCCGTCACCGTGCCCGGCCGCCGCGGCCGTACCGCCTCACCGCACTCCCAGGGGGAACCACCACATGACCGCCGCCACGCCTCGGGACGCCGGCACCCTCCCGCCGGTCTTCCAGCCGCTCCTCCCGGACGACCCCCGGGAGGTCGGCGGGTACCGGCTGTACGCCCGGCTGGGCGCCGGCGGGATGGGCCGGGTCTACCTCTCCTACACCCCGGGCGGGCGCCCGGTCGCGCTCAAGGTGGTGCGCCCGGAGTTCGCCGAGGACGGCGAGTTCCGCCGCCGCTTCGCCCAGGAGGTCAGCAGCGCCCAGCGCATCCACGGGCTCTACACCGCGCAGGTGATCGACTCCGGCGGCCTGGACGGCGACGCCCCGTGGCTGGTCACCGCGTACGTCCCGGGCCCGTCCCTCCAGCAGGTGGTGCGCGAGAACGGCGCGCTGCCGGTGCGCACCGTGCTGCTGCTGATGGGCGGCATCGCCGAGGCCCTCCAGGCGATCCACAGCGTCGAGGTGGTCCACCGCGACCTCAAGCCCGCCAACGTGCTGGTCGCCGGGGACGGCCCGCGGGTGATCGACTTCGGCATCGCCCGGGCCGCCGACGCCACCGCCCTGACCGGCACCGGCTACCGCATCGGCTCCCCCGCCTTCATGTCCCCCGAGCAGGCCCAGGGCCGCCCCGTCACCCCGGCCACCGACGTCTTCGCGCTCGGCGCCCTGGCCGCGTACGTGGCCGGCGGCACCGCGCCGTTCGGCGACGGCCCGGACACCGCGGTGCTCTACCGGGTGGTGCACGAGGAGGCCGACCTCGGCGCCGTCCCGGCGGACCTGCGCGAGCTGGTCCAGCGCTGCCTGGCGAAGAGCCCGGAGGACCGCCCCACGCCCGCCGAGATCATCCGGGTGGCCCGCAACCACCCGGAGGTCGGCGGCCAGCTGCGGTTCGGCGACGACTGGCTGCCGCGCGAGGTCAACACCGAGATCACCCGCCGCTCGGACCTGCCCAAGACGCCCCCCGCCCCGCTGCCGGCCGCGCCCGCCGCACCGCCGGCCCAGCCGCCCGCGATGCCGGCCGCTCCGCCGCCCCCGGCCGCCGCGCCGACCCACCCGGCCACCGCGGTGCAGCCGCCGCGGCAGCCGGCCACGCCCCCGCCCGGCTTCGCCCCGCCGCCGGTCGGCGCGTACGGCGCTCCGCAGCCGCCCACCGAGTCGCCGACCGCGCCGGTGCTGCCCACCCCGCCGACCACCCGGCTCCAGCCGGAACCGCCGTCCTACGACACCCCGCGGCCCGCCCCGGCCCTGACCGCCGACCCTGCGCCCGCGGCGGAGCCCGGCCCCCGGCGCAGGGGCGGGGTCTCCTGGAAGGTGCTGCTCACCGTCGCCCTGGTGATGGCGGTCGGCGGCACCGCGGGCGGCGTGGCGCTGGTGAAGAAGCTGGACGGGGACAAGGCCCCGGCGGCCGAGCCCGCTCCCGCGGTCACCGTGACCCAGGGCCCCGACCCGGCCCGGCCCGCCCCCTCCCCCTCCACCGGGCCGGTGACGGCGGCCCCCTCCGCGTCCGCCCGCAGCACCGTCTCGGCCCCCGCCCGGCCGACCGGCTACGCGCCGATGCTGGACAAGAAGTCGCTGGCCATCCCCAGCGCCGAGTACTCCTCCGACGCCTACCGGATCGACCTGGACGCGGGCACCGTGGTGCCCCGCTCCACCGACCTCAAGTGGGGCTTCGGGGTCACCAACAACAGCAGCGGCAGCAAGGCCAACGCCTTCACCAGCTACGGCGACAGCAAGTCGGACTTCGCGGTGATCACCGAGCCGTCCGTCACCGCCGAGCAGTGCGCCGCCGCGATCGACTCCCGGCCGGACACCGACCTGTCGTACAACCGGGTCGCGCCCGGGCGCCTGCTCTGCGTCCGCGACCGGGTCACCCGCAACATCGCCGTCCTGGTGATCGAGCAGGCGGACCCGACCTCCGGGGCCGCCAAGGTCACCGTCAGCACCTGGCGGGCCAGTTGACCGGACTATCCTGACCAGGTCAATCCCCACCCGACCGGAGCGAACCGTGTACTTCACCGACCGAGGCATCGAGGAACTGGAGAACCGGCGCGGCGAGGAGGAGGTCACCCTGGGGTGGCTGGCCGAGCAGCTGCGCACGTTCGTCGACCTCAACCCGGACTTCGAGGTCCCGGTCGAGCGGCTGGCCACCTGGCTGGCGCGGCTCGACGACGAGGACGACGAGTGACCCGGTGACGGCCGTCGCGAGGCCCGGGAGGCAACCGCCTCCCGGGCCTCGCGCGTGTCCGGGGGCGGCGGGCGGCGGGCGGCGGCCGGGTCCGGGGGCCCGGCGGGCGGCCCGTAGGGGTGGGCTCCGGGGCGGGTCGGGGTCGGTTCCCGGGCTCGTGCGCTTGACTCTGCCAGCACGCGATATATCGTCTTTAGAAGAGAACGCGATACATCGCGAACCGGAACCGGGAGGCGGCAGACATGAGCCAGTGGACGGTCGAGGGCACCGAGAGGATCACCTTCGACGAGCCGGTGCGCGCGCTGCACGTGCGGACCATCGAGGGCACGGTGAACGTGGTGGCGGCCGAGGGTCCGGCCCGCCTGGAGGTCACCGAGCTGGTCGGCGAGCCCCTCCACGTGACCCTCGTGGACGGGGTCCTGACGGTCACCTACAAGGACATCAACAGCTGGGGCGAGTTCGGCGACCGGCTCAAGTCGGTCGGCGCGGTGAAGGACCTCTTCGGCTCCTTCAAGCGCAAGCGGGTCGCCGGGGTGACGGTCACCGTCCCGGCCCAGGTCGAGGTCAGGGTCGGCACCGTGTCGGCCGACGCCACCGTCAGCGGCGTCGACGGGCACGTCTCGGTCCAGAGCGCCAACGGCGACACCACCCTCGCCGGGGTGACCGGCCGGATCGAGGCCGGCACCGTCACCGGCGACGTGGACGCCCAGGCGGTCGGCGGCCGGCTCAAGGTCAACACCGTCTCCGGGCAGCTCACCGTGATCGCGGGCACCGCCGACCGGATCCAGGCCAACACCGTCACGGGCGCCGTCACCCTGGACCTCGACGTGGCCGGCGAGACCGACGTCAAGGTCAACACCGTCAGCGGCGCGGTCGTGGTCCGGATCCCCTCGCTGGCCGACGCCACCGTGGACGCCGGGTCCACCAGCGGCGACGTCTCCAGCACCTTCGAGGAGCTCCAGATGACCAGCACCTGGGGCGCCAAGAAGATCTCCGGCCGGCTCGGCGAGGGCCGCGGCAGCCTGCACGTCACCACCGTCTCCGGCGCGGTCACGGTGCTGCGCCGCCCCGACTCGGAGGAGGAGGGCCCGGTGGTGGTCAAGGAGCTGCCGGCCGGCCCGGGCACCCCGAACCTCACCAAGGAGGCCTGAGATGACCCCGGTGTTCGGCCACGGCCGCCTGCGCCTCTACCTGCTCAAGCTGCTGGACGAGGCCCCGCGGCACGGCTACGAGGTGATCCGGCTGCTGGAGGAGCGGTTCCAGGGTTTGTACGCCCCCTCGGCCGGGACGGTCTACCCCCGGCTGGCCAAGCTGGAGCAGGAGGGCCTGGTCGCCCACAGCACCGAGGGCGGCCGCAAGGTCTACCGGCTGACGGACGCCGGGCGCACCGAACTCGAAGCGCGCCAGGCCGAGTTGGACGAGCTCGAAGTCGAGATCCGGGACTCCGTGGCGCAGCTCGCCGGGGCGATCCGCGAGGACGTCCGGGACAGCGCCAAGGACCTGCGCGAGGAGCTCTGGAACGCCGCCCGGCAGGCGCCCCGGCCCGAGCGCGCCGACACCGGCGACCCGTGGGCCGGCCCCTGGGGCGACAACGAGTCCTGGCAGCGCGCCAAGGAGGAGTTCGCCCAGTTCAAGCGGCAGGCCAAGGAGCAGGCCAAGCGCGGCCGGGAGCAGGAGAAGGCCGCCAAGGCCAAGGCGAAGGCCGCCGAGGAGGAGGCCCGCCGGCTGCGCGAGCAGGCCAAGGCCTCGCGCACCGCGGCGCAGCAGGAGGCGCTGCGGATCAAGCGCCGGGTCGAGCAGCAGGTGCGCGAGCACGCCGCGAAGGGCGACTGGCCGACCGGGCTGGCCGAGGGCCTGTCCGAGCTGACCAAGGGCCTGGCCGGGCTGGCCGACGCGGCCCGCTGGGGCCACGGTCCGGAGGCCCCGCCCACCGGACCGGCCGCCGAGCGGGCCACCGTGACCAGGATCGACCTGGACGAGGACGAGCCCGGCGCCCCGGCCGACCTGCCGCCGTGGACCCGCACCGATCCGGCCGGGGACCCGGCCCGCGAGCTGGAGCGGCTGCTCGACCGCTTCCGCGACCAGGTCCGCGACGCGGCCCGGGACGGCGGGGTGGCCCCGGAGCAGCTGGCCGAGGCCCGGAAGGTGCTCGGTACCGCGGGCGAGCGGCTGAAGCGGCTGCTCGGCTGAGCCGGCGCCCGGAGGCGCTGTTTGCCGACGGCCCGGTGCCCCCGGACGGGAGGCACCGGGCCGCCGCGCGCGTCCGTGGCGTCAGGGCGTGAGGACGATCTTCCCGAAGACGTCGCCCTTCGCCAGCCGGGCGAAGCCCTCGCGGGCTTCGGCCAGCGGCAGCACCGAGTCGATCACCGGCCGGACGCCGGTGTTGGCGCAGAAGGCGAGCAGCCCGGCCAGCTCCTCCTTGGTGCCCATGGTCGAGCCGACCACCCTGAGCTCCAGGAAGAAGATCCGGTTCAGCTCGACGGAGCGCGGGTCGGGGCCGGAGGTGGCACCGGAGATGACGATGGTGCCGCCCGGGCGCAGCGACTTCACCGAGTGCGACCAGGTCGCGGCGCCGACCGTCTCCATCACCGCGTCCACCCGCTCGGGCAGCCGGGCGCCGCTCTCGAAGGCCGCGTCGGCACCGAGCTCCACCGCCCGGGCGCGCTTGGCCTCGTCCCGTCCGGTGACCCAGACCCGCAGGCCGGCCGCCTTGCCGAGGACGACCAGCGCCGTCGCCACCCCGCCGCCCGCGCCCTGCACCAGGACGGTGTCGCCGGGCTTGACCCCGGCGTTGGTGAACAGCATCCGGTAGGCCGTCAGCCAGGCGGTGGGCAGGCAGGCGGCCTGTTCGAAGCTCAGCCCGGCGGGCTTGGGCAGCAGGTTCCAGGTGGGCACGGCGACCCGCTCGGCGAAGGTGCCCTGGTAGCGCTCGGTCAGGATGGAGCGCGGCTCGTCCGGGCCGACCCCGTGGCCGCTCTGGCCGATCACCGAGTGCAGGACCACCTCGTTGCCGTGCTCGTCGACGCCGGCGGCGTCGCAGCCGAGGATCATCGGCAGTCTCCCGGCGGGCAGGCCGACCCCGCGCAGCGACCACAGGTCGTGGTGGTTGAGGCTGGCGGCCCGGACCGTCACCACGCTCCACCCGGGGCGGGCCTGCGGCTCGGGGAGGTCGCCCAGCTCCAGCCCGCTCAGCGGGTCGGCGGCGTCGATACGTGCGGCATAGGCAGCGAACATGTCACCGGACGATAGCCGGGACGGCCGGGGCCGGGAACCACGCGGAGGTGTGACGCGTGTCCCGGCCCCGGGCCGTTCGGTGGTGTCCGGTCGGATCGTCAGATCCGCGCCACGCCCTCCGCCCGGGCGGCCTCGGCGACGGCCCTGGTGACCGCCGGCGCGACCCGCTCGTCGAACGGCGAGGGGATGACCTTCTGCGGCGTCAGCTCGTCCGCCACGACGCCGGCCAGCGCCTTGGCGGCGGCCAGCTTCATCCCCTCGGTGATCCGGGAGGCGCGGACCTGGAGGGCGCCCGCGAAGATGCCCGGGAAGGCCAGCACGTTGTTGATCTGGTTCGGGAAGTCGCTGCGGCCGGTGGCGACCACGGCGGCGTACCGGTGCGCGACCTCGGGGTGGATCTCCGGGGTGGGGTTGGCCATCGCGAAGACGAACGCGCCCTCGGCCATGGTCGCCACGACCTCCTCCGGCACGGTGCCGCCGGAGACGCCGATGAACACGTCGGCGCCGGCCAGCGCGTCGGCCAGGGTGCCCGTGAGGCCGGTGCGGTTGGTGCCCGCGGCGATCTCGGCCTTGACGTCGGTGAGGTCGTCGCGGCCCTCGTGCACCACGCCCTTGCGGTCGCAGACGGCCACGTCGCCGATGCCGGCCGCGACCAGCATCTTGGCGATGGCGATGCCGGCCGCGCCGGCGCCGGAGATGACGGCCCGCAGCGAGCCGATCTCACGGCCCGTCACCTTGGCGGCGTTCCACAGGGCCGCGGTGGTGACGATCGCGGTGCCGTGCTGGTCGTCGTGGAACACCGGGATGTCCAGGGCCTCCTGGAGCCGGCGCTCGATCTCGAAGCAGCGCGGGGCGGAGATGTCCTCCAGGTTGACGCCGCCGAAGGAGGGCGCCAGCCGGACCACGGTCTCGACGATCTCGTCGACGCCGGTGCAGTCGAGCGCGATCGGCACCGCGTCCACGCCGCCGAACTGCTTGAACAGGATGGCCTTGCCCTCCATCACCGGCAGCGAGGCCCGCGGGCCGATGTCGCCGAGGCCCAGCACCGCGGTGCCGTCGGTGACCACCGCGACGGTGTTGGACTTCCAGGTGTAGTCGTCGACCAGCTCCGGCTGCTCGGCGATGGCCGTGCAGACCCGGGCGACACCGGGGGTGTAGGCGAGGGACAGGTCGTCCGCGTCGCGCACCGGGACGGTCGCCCTGATCTCCATCTTGCCGCCGCGGTGCAGCGCGAAGACCGCGTCGACCGGATCGTCGGTGTCCTGGGGGCTGCTGTGAATGATCTCCGCTGCCACGATGACCTCTTCGTCATTGATCTGGCGAGGACGCGGCCGACGGACGGGACGACCCGGCCGGAAACCGGAAACCGGGTACGCCGAAGCGGACCCGGAGCCTGGGTCGGGGCGCTGCCGTCGGGCGGCGCCCTCGGATGAGGGTGTTATGGGGTCTGTGTTGTCCGTGTCGTGCTTCCGGACCGAGCGTAGGTCGGACAAAGGCACCGCACCTGTGCCTTTTCGTCCTCGTCACGTACGGTTCATCGCCGTGCTGTCGCGTCACGGGGGCCCGGCGTCGGAAGCGCCTGGCACCCGGCGGCGGCAACGGCATGAGCGCACGCGCACCCGCAGGAGTGAACGCAGAGCCGAAGGGGAGTCGGCGCCCCGGATACGGAGCCCGCGTGAGGACTTCCGTTCCCGAGCACCGCGAGCCTGTCGGGACTCGTCGGTCTGGTTCGAGCGTCCGGGGGTCACCCGGTACCGAATTCTGACACACCCGCCGCCGGGCCCGGCAGGCCGGGACGGCCGGATCGCCCGTCCGCCGTTCCGCGTACACCCGCGCGACACCGGGGCGCCCCGCACCGGGCCGGCCGGCGGCGGACCTGCCGGGGCGGCACGGACCGGTCTGCATACCTATGCACAGGGTGACAGGGCGCCGGAATAAGTCCGAATAGCGGACACCGCGACCCCTCGTTATCCGATTTTGATCTGGATGAGGGCCACCTGACTGTCATCAGATGGCAGGATTCCCCCCATCTCGGATCGAGTCGGCCACCGGTCGAGGCCGTCCGGTCAACGTCCACCTCGGCGGAGGGTGGCGGAAGCAGTACCGCGTACACCCCCGGGCGGCTCCCCCGCGCCCGGGCAACTGCACGACCCGGCCTGCACGTACGACGACGTACGGCGACACGCACCCGTACCGAGCCGCACGGCTCGCCGTTCCGGTGCGCCGCTCCCGCGGCGCGCTCCGCCCGACCTCTCTCCCCCAGGATGGAGATCCCCCTCATGACCACCCGTACCCAGCGCAGCCGGCTCCTCGCGGCCGGCGTGGTCGCCGCCTCGGTCTCCCTCGTGCTGACCGGCTGCAGCAGCAGCAAGAGCGACGGCGGCGCCCCCAACGCCTCCGCGACCGTCAACGAGGTCAAGGCCGACCCCAAGCTGGCCGCGCTCGTCCCGGACGACGTCAAGGCCGCCGGCAAGCTCGTGGTCGGCGCGGACGCCTCGTACGCGCCGGACGAGTTCAAGGACGACAGCGGCAAGATCATCGGCATGGACGTCGACCTCGCCAACGCCATCGCCGCCAAGCTCGGGCTGAAGGCCGAGGTCCAGGACTCCGGCTTCACCGCGATCATTCCCGGCATCCAGGCGAACAAGTTCCAGCTCGGCATGTCGTCCTTCACGGACAACAAGGAGCGTGAGCAGATCGTCGACATGGTCACCTACTTCAACTCCGGCAGCGCCGTCGCGGTGAAGAAGGGCAACCCGGAGAAGATCGACCCGAAGGACCTCTGCGGCAAGAAGGTCGCCGTCCAGACCGGCACCACCCAGGCCGACGAGATCAAGGACACCCGCGACCCGGACTGCGCCAAGGCCGGCAAGCCCGGCATCCAGAACGGCGGCGACAAGTTCGACCTCCAGACGGACGTCACCAACGCCGTCGTCTCCGGCCGCGACCAGGCGCTGATGGCCGACTCCCAGGTCGTGGACTACGCCGTCAAGCAGTCCGGCGGCCAGCTGGAGAAGGTCGGCGAGACCTACGGCACCGCGCCCTACGGCGTCGCGCTGGCCAAGGGCTCCAAGCTCACCCCGGCCGTCCAGGGCGCCGTGCAGTCGCTGATCGACGACGGCACCTACAAGCAGATCCTCGGCAAGTGGGGCGTCGAGGCCGGCGCGCTCTCCACGTCGGTCGTCAACGGCGCCGTCAGCTGACCCTCGTCCGCTCCATCTTCTCCCCCGAGGCCACACCGTGAACTCTTTGGACAAGGGGACGGCGGAGAAGGGGCGGCCCGAGACCATCAGGGCCGTTCCCGTCCGCCACCCCGGACGTTGGGCGGGCGCCGTCGTCATCGCCGTACTCGCGGCGATGCTGGTGAGCGCCCTCTTCACCAACCCCGCTTTCAAGTGGGACATCGTCGGTCAGTACCTGTTCCACGACAGCATCATGCACGGCCTGCTCGTGACGCTGGAGCTGACCGTGCTCGCCATGCTCATGGGTGTGGTCGGCGGCATCGTGCTGGCGGTGATGCGGCTCTCCCCGAACCCGCTGCTGGCCGGCGTGGCCTGGGTCTACATCTGGGTCTTCCGCGGCACCCCGGTGCTGGTGCAGCTGGTGTTCTGGAACTTCCTCGGCCTGATCTGGGCCAAGCTGTCGATCGGCGTCCCCTGGGGGCCCGAGTTCTGGTCCGGGCAGACCAACGTGCTGATCCCGACCTTCGTCGCCGCACTGCTGGGCCTGGGCCTCAACGAGGCCGCCTACATGGCGGAGATCGTCCGCGGCGGCATCCAGTCGGTGGACGAGGGCCAGACCGAGGCCGCGCACGCGCTCGGCATGAGCCGGTTCCAGACCATGCGCCGGATCGTCCTGCCGCAGGCCATGCGGGTGATCATCCCGCCGACCGGCAACGAGACCATCTCGATGCTCAAGACCACCTCGCTGGTCTCCGTGATCTCCCTGGAGGAGATCTTCCGGGCCGGCCAGGTCATCTACTCCCGGAACTACCAGAACATCCCGCTGCTGATCGTGGTCAGCCTCTGGTACCTGTTCTTCACCTCGGTGCTGACCATCGGCCAGTACTACATCGAACGCCACTACGCCCGCGGCTCCAACCGCACCCTCCCGCCCACCCCGCTCCAGCGGCTGCGGGGCCTGTTCGCCGGCAAGCCCGCCCCGAGGACGACCTCCGACGTCGTCCCGGGGTTCGAGGGAGGTGGTCACGTATGACCGGTCTGACCAAGACCCCCGGCGGCGCGTCCGCCGAGCCGATGGTGCGCGCCGAGAACGTGCACAAGTCCTACGGCCCGGTCGAGGTGCTCAAGGGCATCGACCTGGAGGTCCGCCAGGGCGAGGTGTTCTGCCTGATCGGCCCGTCCGGCTCCGGCAAGTCGACCTTCCTGCGGTGCATCAACCACCTGGAGAAGATCAACGGCGGCCGCCTCTGGGTGGACGGCGAGCTGGTCGGCTACCAGCAGCGGGGCGACCGGCTGCACGAGCTCAAGGACCGCGAGGTCGCCCTCAAGCGGCGCGACATCGGCATGGTCTTCCAGCGCTTCAACCTGTTCCCGCACATGACCGCGATCGAGAACGTCATGGAGGCGCCGGTCCAGGTCAAGGGCGAGGCGAAGGCCGAGGCCCGCGAGCGCGGGATGGCCCTGCTGGAGCGGGTCGGCCTGGCCGACAAGGCCGGGAACTACCCCTCGCAGCTCTCCGGCGGCCAGCAGCAGCGGGTGGCGATCGCCCGGGCCCTGGCCATGAAGCCGAAGCTGATGCTCTTCGACGAGCCGACCTCCGCGCTCGACCCCGAGCTGGTCGGCGACGTCCTGGACGTCATGCGCGGCCTCGCCGAGGAGGGCATGACCATGGTGGTCGTCACCCACGAGATGGGCTTCGCCCGCGAGGTCGGCGACGCGCTGGTGTTCATGGACGGCGGCGTGGTGGTCGAGTCCGGCAACCCCCGCGAGGTGCTCACCGACCCGCAGCACGAGCGCACCAGGGCCTTCCTCTCCAAGGTGCTCTGAGCCCGCGCCACCGGCGCCCGGCAGGCCCGTCCTGCCGGGCGCCGACGCTTTCCCCCTCCGGGTAATAGGCTGGAGGCAGTCAGCCCGTTACCGAATCTGGAAGGACCCCTGTGGAGCTCGCCGCCTACGCCGACCTCGCCGTCCGGCTGGTGAACACCGAGGAGCCCGAGCGCGGCACCGACTCACTGACCTCCGTGGAGGCGGTGCGCGGCCTGTTCTCCGACTCCTCGCGGGCCGCCGCCCTGGCCGACGAGTCCGACCTGCCCCGGCTGCGGGCCGTCCGGACCCGGCTGCGCGGGGTCTTCGAGGCCGCCGCCGACGGGGACGAGGTCCGCGGCGTCGACCTGCTGAACAGCCTGCTGATGGAGTACCCCGTCAGCCCGCTGGTCTCCGGGCACGACTACCTGGACGACGCCGGGCGGCCGCGCTGGCACCTGCACCTGGCCGACAACTCCCCCACCGCCACCGCGCACTACACCGCGGTCGCCTGCATGGGCCTGGCCGTCCACCTGACCGAGCTCGGCGCCGACCGGCTCGGCATCTGCCAGGCCGCGCCCTGCCGCAACGCCTACCTGGACACCTCGACCAACCGCTCCCGGCGCTACTGCTCGGACCGCTGCGCGACCCGCGCCAACGTGGCCGCCTACCGGGCCCGCAAGCGCCAGGAGGCGGAGGCGGCGGCCCGGCCCTAGGGATCGTCTTCAAAGATCAGGTCCAGAGCAGGATTGAGGCGATGGTGACGGCGGCCTGGTAGGACTCGCGGGTCTTGTCGTAGCGGGT